>NZ_JAUBQU010000235.1:0-3752 GCF_036701435.1 Microcoleus sp. Pol12A5 | reverse complement strand
GCTATGACTATGTACGGTGGTCCGACCGAGTACGCCAATGCTGATAACTGCTATCCCATTGCTTACGATCTAATTCCCGTCGGAAAGTGTTACGATACTCAGTATCTAACAATCAGAAATGATCCTCATTGGGCCGAACCCAATGTTCAGTCTGTTCGCGAACAGTTGCGAAAAATTGTGGAAGATCCGATGCGTTTTCAGGTAGCTCACAAAGCTAAAGAGACGGCGGATTTATTTAATTGGGAAGCTGCCGCTCAAAAATTGTTAAGATTAATGCGAAAGTTGTTTTAGGAGCAGAAATTATGGGACTCGAACGCAAAATGTTTAGGGGAATGTTTTCGCCCGGGGAGGTTGTACGATTGAAACAGCCTTGTTTTACTCCCGGGCGATTGTTTGAGCCAGGAAAATATAAAGCTGATGAGTTGCCGGATATCGCTTTTGATATGGGTTTGGTAGACCATTTGCCACCAGTCAAAGGCAACTGTTCAGAAAATCTCAATGTTCAGAACCCACCAGCTCAAAACCTTGAGGAATAAGCTCCCGTTTGTAGTAAGGACTTCAGTCCCGAAAAATCTCCTTTGTAGTAAGGACTTTAGTGCTGAAAATTAAAATAAATAATTAAAGACTCAAGTCCTGACTGCAAAAAAGATAAAGCCAATTTAACCATTTTCTTTTATCTGGGCAATTAACTCTTTCAAAACTTGACTAGCTTTGTCATTCTCAATCTGACAAGTTCCGGCATTCTGGTGCCCACCGCCGCCATATCTTAACATTAACTCCCCAATATTAGTTTGAGAAGTTTTGTTAAAGATTGACTTGCCAACTGCGAGAACAGTATTTTGTTGTTTCAGTCCCCAAAGTACGTGAATAGATATATTGCACTGAGGAAACAAAGCATAAATTACAAAACGATTTCCCGCATAAATCACCTCTTCGTTACGCAAATCCAAAACAACTAAATTATTATAAACTGTGGCGCATCGCTGTATTTGCTCTTTAAATTTTTCTTCTTGCTCGAAGTAGAGATCTACTCTTTCTTTTACATCAGGAAGCTGCAAAATTTCATCGATGGTATGATTTTTGCAGTAATCGATTAACTGCATCATTAATTGATAATTGGAGACTGTAAATTCTTTAAACCTTCCTAAGCCTGTTCGGGCGTCCATTATGAAGTTTAACAATACCCATTCTTGCGGATGCAGAACCTCTTCTTGGGAAAATTGAGCGGAATCTGATTTGTCAACTGCCGCCATCATCGCCTCAGAAATATCAGGAAACTTTGCTTGACCTCCATAATATTTGTACAGTACCCTAGCTGCAGAAGCTGCATAGGGATCGATGATGTGGTTGATTTTGATTTTCTCGTGTCTGAGAGTTTCGCTGAAGTGGTGATCGAAAGCTAGATGAACTCCCTCAACATAGGGTAAATTGGTGCTAATATCGTTATTTGTTATTTCGATTTTCCCATCCTGCATATCTTTAGGATGCACGAATTTAATCTCGTCGATCATATCGAGTTCTTTGAGCAAAACGGCACAGACAAGACCGTCAAAATCGCTGCGGGTGACTAATCTGTATTTTTTAGTGAGTGGCATATGCTTATGTGATGCGGAGGAACTGATCACCAGCTAATATAACGTATTACCCGATCGCTTTCCAATATGAACGCAGACCCTTACGCTTGGATAGAGAAGGCCCTGGACACAGTTCGCCGTGCCGATTGGTATCGATCGCCCCAATCGCTCGAAAGTTCCCCCGGGCCTGTGGTGAAATTGGCAAGCCGTCGGCTGATTAACTTTGCCAGCAACGATTATCTCGGACTTGCCGGCGATGACAGGTTAATTCAAGCAGCTATTGCTGCAACTAAGGAATTTGGTACGGGTGCAACGGGTTCGAGGTTGCTAAGCGGACACCGCGATTTCCACCGACAGCTAGAACAAGCTATTGCTAATTTAAAACAAACTGAAGATGCTTTAGTATTCAGTTCGGGATATTTGGCGAATCTAGGGGCGATCGCATCCGCTGTCGGCAAGCGCGATTTGATATTATCTGACAAGTACAACCATTCGAGCCTGAAAAACGGCGCCGCACTCAGCGGTGCCACTTCCCTAGAGTACAATCACTGCAATCTTGAGGATTTAAAGGCCAAGCTAGAGCAAAATCGCGCCAGATACCGCAAGTGTTTAATTATTACCGATAGCGTCTTTAGCATGGATGGGGACTTGTGTCCGCTACCACAGTTGTTGGCTGTGGCCGAAACCTTTAACTGCATGGTATTAGTAGATGAAGCTCACGCTACAGGAGTTTTCGGTGCTAGCGGTGCCGGTTGTGTAGAACATTTCGGGTGTACGGGAACACCACTGATTCAAGTGGGGACACTCAGCAAAGCTTTGGGGAGTTTAGGTGGTTACGTTGCGGGCTCTGCTGCTTTAATTGATTTTCTGCGTAATCGAGCTGCGAGTTGGATTTATACTACCGCATTGACGCCTGCTGACACGGCGGCTGCTTTGGAAGCTGTGAGGATTGTACAGCAAGAACCAGAACGCCGAGTTCGGTTGCGACAAAATATCGAAACTTTCAAATATTGCGCGATTACCAATCACCAATTACCAATTAGCAATTCCCTCTCCCCAATTTTCAATCTTCCGTTAAAAAATGCAGCCTCCGCTTTAACAGTCGGCAGCAAACTCAAGGAGATGGGTATTTTTGCTCCGGCGATTCGGCCTCCGACTGTAAGTGTCAGTCAAATTCGGATTTCGCTGATGGCAACTCACCAACTCGCACACCTTCAGCAGTTGGTAGAGGCGCTGAAGCAAGTTATGAGTTTTGAGTAAATGTTGAGTACGTCATAAGTACCTTACCCTTTGAGTAAATGTTGTCAGATCGGGAAAATTTCTACTTCTGCCTTCTGCCTTCTGCCTTCTGCTGCTCTAGTGTTCTGCCTTTTTTTATTGTCAAGATATCCCTATTGACTTATGACCAATCTTATACAGGAGTTTGGTCGATCGGTCAACAACTGTAAATTTTTTGTAAATTTAGATACTTTTTGGAATTTAGCGCTATATTAGAGAAGTAGCAAGTACACCAAATTTAATATAAGGAACGTCCACCATGAACACAAATCGTCAAAACGTAAAAAAAGTAGCAGAAACCCACCGTGCTAACATTCACAAGCAACTGATGCACCGCATAGAAGTAGCGAGATCCAGTGGGAATCAAGATTTGGTTCGGGTGCTTGAAGAAGAAATGAGACAGCTTTAAAGAAGCTGCAACTAGAATTTGCCCGTAGTTTGGTTTAGAGGGTTGTCCGAGAAATGTAGAATTCCGGCAACCGCTACCTGTTTAATTTTGACTCCTCTCTTAGTTGGTAGGAAAAACCCCGGTTTCTTAAAGGAACCGGGGTTTTTTATTGAGAAGGAAGAAGGAAGAGGGAATACTCCTGCACGCACAAACTCTATCTGTAGAGTGCGCCTCAGCCCACAGAGTCTGTACCAATAGCGGATTGAAGCATTCATTTTTTGCCTAAGTTCTGAAGTCAGAACGAAGAAGCAAGAGGGAAGAACAAGACTTACTCTGCATTGCTTCTATTTTGACAGTATCTGTAGTAATAAGGTGCGCCGAGGCAACCCTACTAAGTAGCTAGACAAAATTAATTACATAGTTTTCTCCAAATTTTTTCAGGATTTTTTCCACAGAGGTAACAAAAGTTCCCCAACTCTTGTAAGCAGATATCTCAATCCATTCATACTTAA
>NZ_JAUBQU010000076.1:13149-32443 GCF_036701435.1 Microcoleus sp. Pol12A5 | reverse complement strand
TTCAGGAAGAGTCTCAGCATTATCAGTCTCAACTTGTTCAAGTTCAGGAAGAGTCTCAGCATTATCAGTCTCAACTTGTTCAAGTTCAGGAAGAGTCTCAGCATTATCAGTCTCAACTTCGTCAAGTTCAGGAAGAGTCTCAGCATTATCAGTCTCAACTTCGTCAAGTTCAGGAAGAGTCTCAGCATTATCAGGCTCAACTTATTCAAGTTCAGGAAGAATTGGATAGATCGCAGTTCCAGCAATATGCCGTTAGTGATACAGGTGTCCAACCTACCCAGATGCCATACACACTTCTAGTGTGGGATGCGTGGTATGCTTACCAAAACGGCGATGCAACCAAGATGCAAAAGTGCTTGCAGGAATCCTTGAAGTGTACGCCTTTGTCAAAAACAGAAACACTGATGAACTGGCTAGAGAGTTTTGCCAAATTCTCTTCCGAGAAAGAGCATCAACTGGATACCTACGCACTCACAAACTCAGAAGAGTGGAAGCAATTGATGCGGTGGACAGTTGCAGTTAAGCCAATTCGTAAAACTCAAGCCCTCTCTCACTCATTATAATTTGACCAGATTAACCTAAATGACGACCAATCCAAGTATTATTTGGTTCACGACTCACAAATGCGCTTCTGTGTATGCTACTGAAATTTTGCATAATCTGGCACATGATTTAGGTATGACTTATCTAAACTATGAAGGATATTTGTGGGAAGCTGGTCAATGTTTAGAAAAATTATTTTTTGACCATGATCCTGAAATAATTAATAATATGTTTAGAACAACTGGTCATATTTACGGGCCATTCAGACAATATTACCCCATACCTGAAAGGGAGAAATACAAGGTAATTTTGATGTTGAGAGATCCAAGAGATGTCCTCACGTCACTTTATTTTTCGAGCGCATATACTCATGACATACCAGAAAGCCAAAAGACAAAGATAGAGTCGGCAAGAGAAGACGCCATAAATAAAAATATAGAGGATTTTGTGATGGAACACTCTCCTTGGGTTAGGACAAATTACGAGCATTATACAAAATATCAATTTGGCAAAAAAAATGTATTGTTTCTGAGTTATGAAGATATGGTTATAGATTTCTCCACATGGCTGATTGAACTCTTCAAATATCTCCCAAGTAAGCCTAGTGAACAGCTAAGAAACAAGCTACTACATGGGGCCAATTTTGAAGTTGAGGAAAATATTTATTCTCATAAAAGACAAGTTAAATCGGGAGAGCATAGGAGAAAATTACAGGTTCATACCATTAAGCAATTAAATTTAGAATTGCAAGATGTCTTGAAGATATATGGATGGGTAAAAGACGAACGGCAAGAAGCAGATGAGTTATTCCAACTTTATTTATCAAAAGCGAGAGATTAATGAGAGAATTTTATATTTTGCTTGTTCAAGCAAAATATAAAATTCTCTCAAATTAATTCAGAATTTTTGTGATTTAATTTAGAATTAAGATAAGGAAATGACAAGTAAAAACTTAGAGGAACAAGGAAGGAGAAAATTTATGGCACTATCTAATCAAGAAAAATCCGATAAATTGACTGAAATAAAAGTTAGTTTGGAAAGCTCCAACAACCGTCTGGAACAAATTCAAGCTGAAATTCACCAAATTAAATCTCAGTTAAATCATCAGAATAAACTGCCTCTCGTAAGTATTTGTATTCCTACGTACAATGGTGCGGAGTTTCTCGCTGAGGCTCTAGCCAGTTGTTTAGCTCAAACTTATCCTGCCATAGAAATCATTATTTCAGATGATGAATCTACTGATGAAACACTTGAGATAGCTAAAGATTTTCAATCAAAAGCCTCAGTGGAATTCAGGGTTATTAGTCATAGCAGATATGGGTTAGCTCAAAATTGGAATTTTTGCATTTTGCAGGCTCAGGGTAAATACATAAAATTTTTACACCAAGATGATTTGCTAGAGCCGACCTGTATAGAAAAAATGATTACTCTGGCAGAGATAGATGATGAAATTGGTATCATTTCATCGGCAAGGGGAGTTTTATTATCAGAAGAATTGTTAGAGAATTCCTTACTTTTCGGTTGTCAACAGAGGGCAAAAGATACCCATAAATTTTGGTCGAATCCTTTAAAACCGATTCAAGTAGGTGTAGAACTTCTGGCAGATCCTAATCTCCTTGACGAACCTATGAACAAAATCGGAGAGCCAACCACAGTCTTGATTAGAAAGATAGTCTTTGATAAGGTCGGATTGTTTGATTCTGATTTGTGTCAATTGGTTGATGTAGAAATGTGGCTGAGGATCATGAGTAAATATAAAGTTGGTTTTATTAATGAGATCCTTTCTCATTGGCGAGTGCATCCAAAACAAAAAACGATTATCAATTCGGAAGAAAATGTTTACCACAAAGACTCAGTTATTTTTTATAAAAAACTTAGTGAATCTATTTATTTACCCAGTTATTTGAAACAAGAAGCTTTGACCCAATACTTTAAATTAAACAAGAATAATCAAACAGAAAACTTTTCTAGGTTATTTCAAAGAACCGATCGGGAAAAAAATCCTACCATTATTGTATCAGCAGTGGTTTCTACTTATAACTCTCAGGATTTTATACAGGGTTGCTTGGAATCCCTAGTCAATCAAACACTTTACAAAAAAGGTGAACTAGAAATCATTGTTATTAACAGTGGCTCAAATCAAAATGAAGAAGTAACTATTAATAAGTTTCAATCCAACTACCCGAACATTAAGTGCATCAAAACCAAACGTGAGACACTATATAAAGCATGGAATCGGGGGATTCAACAAAGTTCAGGTAGATATGTGATTAATGCTAATACAGATGATCGCTTTTCTCAAGATACTTTGGAACGTATGTTGATGGAAATTGAATCATCTCCCGAAATTAGCGCCGTTTATGGTCACTGGATGGTGACGCAAACTAAAAATGACAATTTTGATTCTAACACAAATAAATTTGTTTTTGAGTATCCCGAATTTTTTCCACCTCTGTTTTTCTACTATCAAATCACTTCTCATGCAGCCTTAATAAGAAAAAATGTTTTTGATAGTATTGGTTACTATGATGATACGTTTAAGGTATTTGGTGATCGCGAATTTATGTTCCGCTTTGCTTCAGCAGGATTGATCGCTAAATTGATTCCTCATGTAGTAGGCTTATATTATGAAAATCCAGAAAGTCTCAGCTTAGGAAATACTGGTAAAGATGTTGGTGGAAAGGAATTTTTTTTAGTGCGAGAACAATATTTGGTGCCTAGCAAATTGGCTAAACTTTTTGGAAAAATACCTAGTGATATTGAAACAAATCTAGCTTCACTCTATACCACCGTTGGCTCGCTCGGCAAAGATTTTTACATCTGGGATAATCAGCCAGTCAGTGACCTAGATTTTGCTGAAAAAACCTTGCAAATGGCACTAGAAATAGATCATAGGAATTTAATAGCACTGAACAATTTGGCTATCTTATACTGTGGCAGGGGCGAATATCTAAAAGCAGAAGGAATGTTTGAGAAAGCCTTAGAAAATAATTATTCGGATTTTACTAAAGAGGTAAAAAGAAATCTAGTAACCTTCCAAGGAATGTCTAATAATATCCATGATTATGCTTGGATTAAGCCGTCATACACATCTCAGGCATATTTGAGGAGCCTAGTTCTTCAAGCTGACAATGTGGTAAATAAACCGTTAGTTAGTATTATTATCCCCACAAAAAATCGTGCAGAAATGTTGGAAATTGCTGTTCAAAGCATTTTAGAGCAAACTTACGAAAATATAGAAATAATAGTTATTAATGATCATGGCGTTGATGTCCAAAAACTATTAGAGGGACTTAATTATAGAGGCAATATTTTCTACGTTAAACACGATTATCCTAAAGAACGTTCTGCTACTCGTAACGCAGGTATTGGTATAGCTAAAGGTAAATATATTGGATATTTAGATGATGATGATCTGTACTATCCTAATCATATTCAAACTTTGGTTGAGTTTTTGGAAAAAAGTGAGTATAAGGTAGCGTACACCGATGCCGCTAAAGCAGAGCAAGAAAAACAAGATGGAAGATATGTAACTATCAATCGAAGTGTACCCTATTCTTATGATTTTGATCCTGACTTACTGATGGTTAATAATTACATTCCTATCCTCTGCGTCATGCACGAAAGAGCTTGTTTGGAGCAAACAGGGGTCTTCGATGAAACTTTAGATACTCACGAAGATTGGGATTTGTGGATTAGAATGTCTTTGAAATTTCAGATGTTCCATATTAAGCAAACTACTTGCGAGTTTACTTGGCGCACTGATGGCAGTACAACTACCAGTAGAAGATGGGATGACTTTGAGCGAACCAGGGAAATTGTCCGTAAGAGATATAGTAGTTATGTTAACGTCAATTCGGTTGTGCAACTGATTACCAAACAACCTCTTGTGAGTGTCATCATTCCCACTAAAAACCGCCCACAAATGCTTAAGGAAGCTATTCAAAGTGTTTTTAATCAAACCTTTGTCGATTTAGAAATTATCGTAATCAACGATGGCGGTGTTGACGTGCAATCAATTATATTACACCTTAATAATAATGGTAATATTGTCTACAAAAAACACGATCGCGCTCTTGAGCGATCCGCCGCCCGTAACACTGGTATCCGCGCCGCCCGTGGTAAATACATCGCCTACTTAGATGACGATGATAGCTACTACCCCAATCACATCGAAACCCTAGTAAAATTCCTAGAAAATAGCGAATATAAAATCGCCTACACCGATGCTGTCATGGCAGAACAGAAAAAACAAAATGGTGAATATGTGACAGTTCACCGTAGTGTGCCCTACTCCCTAGACTTTGACAAGGACAAAATCTTAGTGAGTAACTGCACTCCTAACTTATGTCTAATGCACGAAAAATCCTGCTTAGATGAAGTGGGCTTATTTGATGAAACCCTATCAACCCATGAAGATTGGGATTTAATAATTCGGCTATCTCGGAAATTTGACATAGCCCATATCAAAGAAACTACCTGCGAATTTACCCAAAGAAAGGATGGCACTAACACCAGTAGCCATAACCGCGCTGATTTTACTCGCACTAGGGAGATTATTTTTAACAGATATCGCCAGTATGCTGAAGCTAACTCCGCTATTTTAGACGCTCAAAAAGAGGCTTTTATCGCAGAAGCAAAAGAGTTAGCCCACCAAGTACAGCAGATACAATCTCAAGTGATACAAAAAGAGTCACAATTACAGGAAACTCAAGCGGAAAAATCTCAGTTAGCAGCGCAAGTGGAAACTTGGCAACGTACAACTCAGGAGGTACAAGCTAAATTAGAGGCGACTCAATCCGAAAAGGACTGGGTAAAATCTCAGTTGAATAGTTGGAAACAAACGGCAGAAGAAATGCAGATAGAATTGGATCTATCGCGTTTAAA
Source organism: Microcoleus sp. Pol12A5 (assembly GCF_036701435.1). Classification (NCBI taxonomy): domain Bacteria; kingdom Bacillati; phylum Cyanobacteriota; class Cyanophyceae; order Oscillatoriales; family Microcoleaceae; genus Microcoleus; species Microcoleus sp. Pol12A5. The sequence continues at coordinate 27,013 of NZ_JAUBQU010000076.1, read as the reverse complement.
ACTGAAAGAAGCCCAGTCACAATTAGTAGCGCTCAATTCTGAATCTGAGTTGGAAAAAAACAGCCACTATACAATTAAAGATTGTTATAATGTTGGGGGTGTTTTTCCTGAAATCCCTACTCAGAAAATCACTAAATTAGCTAATACTGACGAGCTCATGCTAATACCAATTGGCGCTTGGTGCCGCACGGCATATCAAGTTCGTGAATTTAATACTAGCAATAATACCACGTCAGAGTCATTTCCCTTCGACTGGACAATAACTACTTTTGCTGCACTTCAAAGAATTCTTTCACCGGAATTTAATCCCGCCCAAATTCTTGATTTAAATAATCTGTACATTAATAAATTCGGAAGTTTGTCGGACAGCTATTCAGATTTGATATTCCACCATGATTTGTCTCCTGCATTGGTGAGGAAATACCACTCAGATGATAGAGAAAATTTCATAAATATCTCACCTCAGTTGATTGATAGTGGTGCAATTGATCAGGCAAAGGGACGATTTCTCCACACTTTCAGCAAGCTTAAAGATTATTGTAAAAGTGGCAATCAAAAAATTGGATTTATTAGATGGTGTAGGAGTGGACATCCAGATCCCGAATTGCCTAGTGTTTTTACCGATGAAAACATATTTTCACTCTACCAGTTACTTCAGTCTTTTTGTGGTCACAACAAATTTTATGTGTTAAGAATTATGACAAAGTATGTTGACGATCTGCCTTCTGAAGGCTCAGTATTGGAGTATCACAAATATTCAAACGTCGGTGCATCTATTCTTTTGGCTGAGAGACCAGGATACAATGGTGACCGATCAAACAATTTCGCAGGTGATTGCCGAAGTTGGACAGAAGCTCTGACTGGATTTACACTTGACTTTGAAATAGATCACATTCCTCGCTACTAAAGGAATGGGTGAAATCCCAGTTGAATAGTTGGAAACAAACGGCAGAAGAAATGCAGATCGAATTGGATCGATCGCGCTTCAAACTGAAACAAGCCCAATCACAATTAGATCGCTCTGCCCTAAATCTGATAAAGTAATAAATTAAGACCATTTTGCTAATGGCAAAGAACCAAAAACCTGGACTACTAGCTATTTTCAAAGTGCTAATCCACTGAAACAAAAATGACACCCCAAATAGTGCATATTGTTAGATAAATTTCGCCAAGGTAGTCATATTTAGACTGATTAATTTTAAGACTTTATCTTTTCTTGCATTTGCTGAAGTCTAATTTTGCTTGTTTCCAAATCTTCTCTTATTTGAAATAAACGAGAATTTTTCTGAATTATTTGCTCGTCAACTATCTCTTTGTGGCTGATGAAAATAAAATCTTGTGGTGTAAAAATTATCGGACCTATTTCTGAATTAATTTTATTAGCTATTAACTCAAAATTAGGAGGTCTCCCATGTAAAATTTTCACTTTACCACTAACAAAAACAGGAAAGATAAACCGACAATTATATTCTGGTGTAAGTGTTGCTGTTCTAAGCTCGCTTTCGTATAAAACAGACCGGAAAGTAGCTTGATCGTGTAAAGGCTTACCCTGATTTTTGACTTTTTCTTCGCATAAATTCAACCAGTTTTGGAAAAATTGCTCAACTTTATAACTTTTTTTGTAAAGTATAACGCCAGTATTCATTTCTGGGAAACTTTCTGGAATTTTTGTAAATTGATAGGGTATCCACTCCTGGCCGTTAATATGTGTAGGTGCTATCCTAAAAGGTGCATGAGCTACAGCCATGTCAAACAGATCTAACAGATTGAAAATTTCCCAAAAATCAGTACAAATATAGGTATCTGAATCCAAGAATAAGGTATATTCATAGGGCGAATCATACATATAACTAATTTTATCAAGTCCGGGGGTGTGATAGCGAGGATTATCTATAACTTTCACCGTATCAAAGTAGGGAGATGTAACTGTTTCACTAGAAAATAAGGTAATTGGTAAATTTGGCATATACTTCTTGAGACTAGCGGCAGATTTCACCGCCTCAGCTACATACTCAGTGCCAACTACAATGTATATTACACCTTTAGACATAACTTTATTATTCCTTCTGTAACAAGAGATTATGGATAAAATAAGCACTCAAGGTTGCCCGCCCCGATCAAACTAATTTTTCAGCCGATCGCGCGTTATTTGGCAATGAAGAAACTTTCGCTTTCAACTCCAAAGCACGACGATAACAAACACTAGCCTCGTTTGGTCGCCCCACCTTAGCCAAACTATCACTCAACTTATCATAAACCTTAGCTAAATCAGGATTAAGTTCGATCGCATTTTGATAAAACTCGATCGCCTTCTCTACCATCCCCTTACCCAACCAAACGTCACCCAAACCAGTGTCACATAAAATCATCAGGATTAACCTTCACAAATCGATCACAAGTTCGCAATATCAGGATAAGCCTCGCTCCTAGAAATGGCCAAGCTGAATTTAATCCTTTGTTAGTTTACCAATAATTTCCCCTGCTTCAATATAGATTCCCGACCAATCACAATCAAAGTTACTGTGATGCCCTAAACCTATATCTTTGGCATTACCGATTAGATACTCCTCCTTGATTAGCACTGGTTCAATAGCATTTTCCCTGTTATTAAACCAATACCATTTCTGCCCCATAGCCTGCTTGTGACTAAATATCACTCCAGGTCTATTAGCGATCCATGTTACATGAGTAAGACCCGTCCCTTCTGGCTGTATGTACATATCTACAGCCTTTGCCCAAACTGCTTTTTCAAAGTTCGTAGCCCCGATCGCGCTATAAGTAGCAATCTCAGGAGCAATCAAATCAATAATTTTTAGTCTTATTTCATTTTCCTGTTGAATCATCGACTGGTCTCTGGGATCTGGCTGGCGATGATCCATGCAGCCCCAGCCATCAAAGACAATTCCTATTTGTGGATAATCTTGGTAAAGTTTATTAATTATATTCGCAAAACCTTCAATTTGAGATATCCAGACACGACGATGGCTTCTGATAGTTATCCAAATTAAGGGGAAACTATTTTTCGCTTTTTCCACCTTTTGTAAAAAGACAGCATCATTCGCACATTTAGCCAAAGAATAATTAACAATTCTCTTAGCTAATGCTTCCGTGATAAATGTGTCAGTAACTCTCATCGCAAATAAATTATTTTCGAGCATTGTTTCTAATAAGCTATTAGCATGAGGAATACCTACTACTTTCTCCTCAGAGACCTCCTCAAACAGAGCGGGAATATTGTAATAGTCGTAGGGTAAGGCCAAAAATTTATCAATTTTTGCTAAACAGCCATTAACTGCTAGATACTGCATCCCTGTAACTTCATTCCACATATAATGAGAAATGTTGGATATATGGCCATAAACTACAGCAGTTGGTTTTGGTTCCGGTGTTGATATATAAGATTTGACTTTCAACCACTGACTCACGAGCGAGGCTTTTAGCTTGTCAATAATATGTTCTCCTACCCAAACATCCTTATGGAACCAAATCACTAAATCCTTACTAGGAAAATAAAGGCATAACTTAATTCCCATCCAATGACCAATTATTAAATAAAAGACTTCTTGACTGACAAAGCGATAGATGAAATTATTAAAATCACCGTAATGGATATGAAAAGATTGATTAGACCGAACTACTTTACCAGTAATAGGACACAGGGTGTAAATATAGCCAGTCTGTGCCATTGACTGATAGGAGGTTAGGGTTCGATTTTCATAGGTTTTAGATAGCTCGATATGTTCGGTGTCGGGAAAACTTTTAAGGTATATTTGCTCTAAGTTGATATTGTTTGATTTAACTAATTCTAAACTGGTAAGGGATATGCCTTGCTGTGATAGAAATACTTTTTGTTCTTCGGTTAAGTTATTCAAATCAATAACGTTATATTGGCTAGTTTGATTAAAGTGGGTTTCCGCCTCACTGTAGTTAATTTCGCTGGGGTATTGAGAGTCAGTTTCTGGTAATAATCCCAATTGATTCAAACCGCGCCAAATGTTATCATAAATCTGGGGTTGACTATGCTGTGTTTGCGGTGCTTGTTGAAAAAAGGCAACGGCTGCTTGGGTTAAACCTGCTTGTGACAGAGTTAAAGCGAAATTGTAGTAATTTTTAGTGCTGTTTGGCTCCTGTTTAAAGGCGTTATGGTAGCAATTAATTACCTCTTGCTGTAATCCCTGTTCGACTAAAAGGAGCGCTAAAGGGGCAAATGTTTCGGCTTTCTCTGGCTGACTATACAAAATTCTCTCGTAGTAATTTAGAGCTTCTTCATATCTGTTATTTTGAGCTAAAAGCATTCCGAGATATAAAGAGTTATCTGGAAAGTCCGGTTGTAGTTTTAACGCTTCTTGATAAGATTCAATAGCCTTTTCTATCAGGCCTTCCCGTTCAAATAGTTTACTTGCTTGTTGGTAAGCCTCAAGGATTTCTTGTTCATTTTCACCTAATTTTACCAATGCCTTTCCTAATAGATGATACCCCTGTGGCCATTCAGGAAAGTTTTCTAAAGATTGGCGAATAAACGCGATCGCGTCTTCATTCTGTCCCGCATCTAACAGTGCTTCCGCTAGTTGTTGATATCCGACTCGACCATTAGGATTAATCTCTATAGTACGACGGATAAGTTTGATTAAGTCTCTAACTTCCTTTGCCGAATTCGGTCTCTCGGCAGTCTTATCTGTCTTTAAATCATATAAAACTAAAATATCCCCTATTTTCCCCTGTAATTTTAGCTCATTAACCAAGGGTAAAAATTCTGATGGTAATGAGTCAGGTTCTAAAGTTAGGGCTTTTTCCCAACAGTTGATCGCTTTGTCCAATTCACCTAAATGCTGCCACACTTTAGCCAAATTTCTGTAAACTCCAGCGCAGTTTGGCTGTAAACCAATGGATTTATTGTAAAAAGGTAAAGCTTCTGACCACTGCTGTTCTCTAGCATAAGTAGTGCCAATATTAGCATACAATTCGGACGTTTTTTTTCTTGATAATCCTTTTATATAACAGTTTCTTGCTAAAGTAAACTCCCCTTGAGAAACGAATATATCCCCCAAAGTTTTACATTCTAACAATTGTGGGTCGTAAATTTCTAAATAATCCGATCGCACATGGGCAGTAGTATTATTCACCTCTTCAAATTTCGCCCAATTTAACTTATAACCTTTAAGAAAATACTGATAAAGATTATCGGGACTACTATCGTCAGTACCATCAAACCAATTGGGATGTGTTTCTTGGACTCTGTTAATTGTCAAAGTAACTGTTTTACTCAATTCAAAGCAAGCCAGATATTTTTGATTATTGCTATCTTTAGTCCGTTCAAAATAGTCGGCTAATTCACCTTCTAAATAATTTGGGTTACTAATATTGCTCGATAATTTAATAAACTCCATTACATCGCTTTTGCGATAAATAGACGTACTAACTTCCCAAGGATAAGACCAATATCCTTGAGGTGCTTTTGTCCAGTTGCACAGTAAATAATCCCCTCGACTAATCATTTCTAGATCGGGGGGAATATTTTTCCCTAACCTCAAACCAAAACCAAATATTTTGGGGTCTTGACTCAGGGCTTTTACGCAAATATTTGGATCGAAAAAGGACTTAAAGAAAACATCATCGCAGCCCCACAAAATAAAATCTTTTGCTTCGTCAAGAATCGTCATCAAGTCAGCAGAAAAATTAGTTTCTTCTACCCAATGTATGTTTGGATAGTGTCTAATTAGCTCTTGATAAGAGATATTTTCTGTAGGCTGGTACAAAACATAGATGGAATCTTCCTTGATACTAGAATAGTAGAAAAGACTTTCCAAATAAGCCTGAAGTTGCAGAGGTCGATCTTTAGAAAAGATTATCACAGAGAGATCAGCCTCGGTTTTTCCCGTTTGATCACTACTATTTCCCGCAATTTTTGCGGGGAAAATTCGATGCTCTCTTGGTAAAATTTGTATTTTTTCCTGCATTTCCTCAAGATTAAACTTTCGATCATGCCATAACAGCTTATCATTTCCGACCATCATAATTGTTCCATCATAACACTGGAAAACGAATGAATGAAAATTTTGTGGATCTCTATACATTTGCCATATAGAATTATCGGAAATTTCAAATAATTCGTAATATTGGCTATCCACAAAAATACCATTTAGCCACGTTGCAGATATTAATTCATATCCTTTACGCTTTCCGAGATTAATTAAAGATAAAAGCGAACAACCTTGATTAACCTCCATATTTCTTTCTTGCACCCAGTCCACCTGATTGGGGATAGAGGGGTTAAATTCTATCACGATCACTTTAGGTCTAAAATGCTCTAATGACTCCCATAAGTAATAGTCATTGCCATCAATATCTATAGATAATAAATCAAAGCTTCGCGGTAATGATGTCTTTTGAAAAATATTATCTAGGGTATTATTTCCACAAAAACTGACATATTTGTTAAGACAAATTACCTGGGAATTTTCTCCATGAGTCTTGATTAATTCTTCATACTTAATGGGGTCGCCTTCTATCTGTAGTGAGAACCAACCTTTATTAACAATTAGATGATAACTATTGCTAAAAGTGATGCCATTACCCGCACCTAACTCAACACACCAGTGATCAGAGTTCGGCATCATTGCAAATATCTTTTCCAGAATGCCATCTTCACCCGTTGTGGATGTGATGTTTTTGCTAAACTGTAGTAACCAGTCATTTGAATTTGAGTCACTCATATTAGTTTGGGAGGAGTTGATAGTCATAGCTTTCATTAGTTAGTTGGGCAAAAAACAGTAATTATTTAGTCGGAATTAGCGAAACGCATACTGATGACGACCCGGAATAAAGTTTATCTCTTCTGTGGATGCTCCACCACTGATAGCTAACTCTTCTACCCTCGAAGCAAATGGAAATTCTCTCCCATCTCCTAAGTGATAAGCTAGGAGTAGGTGTTTAGCATTAAACCATTGATGATTTATTACATAGTTTTGGGCAAAGTCCGAACATTCGCTCAAAGCCCAAGTTGATATAAACAAATCCACATCATTACTAATGGGATAGTTATCTAAAAAATTGAGGGGTAATAAATTTATTTTCCCTTCTACTAACGACTTACTTAAATCGTCTATTAGGTTGACTTGATCTTCACCAAAAATACTTCCCAAGTAAAGCCATTGAAGACAGCTAAATAGGGGGGTATCTATAATAATGTAGGTCAAACTCTCATTTCCTTTCATGCGCTTAAATAGTTTAGCTAGATTACCATAGCCTCCGCCCCACTCAACAACGCAGTTTATATCTGTTGGGCTGCATTTAGTGTGGGCAAAAAATTTAACTAAGTGATGCAAGTGATGGACAGTATTAAAAGAAGTCAACACTTCTTGATATTCTGTAGTTATAGGGGGTTGGCCTATACTATCTTCCCGCAACAAATTTTTTAGTTGGTCTGGGGATAATTCTGTTTCCAGCAAATAAATTTCCTGGGAATAAAATTCATCATACCCAACAAACATTGTTTCCATTATTACGGGAGTTTTCAGAAATGAAATAGGCGGTATTGGCAATATATTTGCTTCCAGTGTCTTGTTCCATTCATCCCATACGGGTAGAATTAGATTGGGATTGATACTATGAGATTTTATCCTATTATATTTGGTTAAAAAGCTTGCCGACAAATAATTAAATTGCTCGCTTTCAGTGATTTTAGGAGCTGTATCTTGTAAACTTTTGTCGAACACTGCTGTATCTTGTAAACTTTTGTCCCGAACTGTCGAATACGACGGACATATCCTAATAATATCATTCGTTAGTTCCCAGCTATGGTTCGGCAAGTGCTGGCTTACCAATTCTTTTAATTCGCTAATAGTTGGATAATCATCTTGTCCTGTAAAACAGCGAGCATCATCTATTAGAAGTACATGATTATCTTTTTGAATATGACTAAAAATAGCCTGTAATTCCTGTAGAATGGGAGTTTGTAAATCACCTCTTGCTGTAATTCCCGCTGAGTAATGACCATCAAGCCAGAACAAACAGGAGTCTTCTATTTTAGGTAAAATTACCGAAAAAACTTTGCCACTATCACCCTGAATAATATCTATATGAGATATTCCCCAAAATCGATTTCTGGCCTGTAAGTAAAGGTCTGACCCAAGTTCTATCGAAATAATTTTTTTGAATATATCCTTGATAGAAAAAACCATATCACCCAAGTATGTTCCTGTTTCTACTAAGGTGTTAAGGCTATATTTTTCTGCATAATATCTTACTGCTTCTTGCTTAACTGCATGAGGTGTAGGAACTGGTTTACCTTGGGCTATCCAATTCTCAATCTCAACATTTTTAGGCTTAGATAAATGTGCAACCCACACAACAAACTGACCTGGTTCTTTTAAACTATCTAAAACCTCATCACCCATCGGTTCTGGTGTTAAAAAAACTTCATCTAACACTGTATATCCGGGAAGGTAAGAGAGAAAGTGTTCCCTGGAAAAAATACGATGAGAATTGTAAGCGATGCAAGATACTCCCACAGGCACACTGACAACTATTTCTCCACCATGCTTCAACACTCTATTGATTTCTGCACAAGCACGTCTCGCACCGTCTGGCATAATTGGGTCGCCATACCTACCAAGACCTATATGCTCCATTACACGTAGGGAAGTAATAAAATTTTGAGAATAATCCTCAAAAGGCAACTCCAAAATACTGCCATCAACAACTGTCAATCCTGGTAAATTAACTTGAATGGGTCTAATATCAACAAAAGTAGTAGGAACAAACTGGGAAATTATGCCAGAGTACAATACTGTAGAACCAAGGTCTAGGACAGATTCAGGGCGACTCTGAAAAATCTTTCTACTTGCCCAAGTATCTTGATAGTAATACGATTTGTCAAACCCGGTAGATGGGGTTTTCTCTCCCAAGCAGGGGTAAAAAGTCAAATTACTAAATTCTTGAGATTCCCTTGATGTTTTAAATTTAGAAAAATAAGCCTCAAAATCCTCCTTATAGTCTTGCCAAAGGGGATGGTTAGCTTGATTAGCATCCCATGTGTGCACATATTCCGTCAATTGTTTTTCTGGATTCATCGATTTTTCACTCCGTTATTTTTTGTAACAATAGATTATGGATCAAACAAGGGATAAAGGTGGGACGAAAGTGCCGCCCAGCGCCAAATAAATTTTCAGATGTTCGCGCGTTATTTAGCAATCAAAAAAGTCTCGCTTTCAGTGCCAGCCCCCGACGATAACACACACTAGCTTCCTTTTGTCGCCCCACCTTAGCCAAACTATCACCCAACTTATCATAAACCTCAGCTAAATTAGGATTAAGATCGATCGCCTTTTGATAAAACTCGATCGCCCTCTCTGGGATTCCCTTACCCAGCCAAACATCACCCAAACCAGCGTAAGACATAAAATCACTAGGGTGAACCTTCACACATCGATCGTAAGCATCGATCGCCTCATCCCATCGCCCTTGTTTTGCCAAAGCTTCCCCTAAATAATGCTGCGCCTCCCAAGAGTCTGAATTGCGATCGAGAACGCGGCGGTATTGAGCGATCGCCCCATCCAACTGCCCTTGTTCTGCCAAAGCCTTACCTAGCTGCAAATAAAGCTCCGAGTCGTCAGACTTAATCTCCACAGCCTTTTGAGCCACCTCCAAATTGCTGGGATTCAATTTGCTTGCCCTGCGATAACACTTTAGCGCCTCATCTAAATCCAGCTCAACATCTTTCTGAAGCGGTTGGACGCGAGCTCTTTTTTGCAGGGCTTCCCCTAAATGACAGTGAACTACATCGGAATCAGGAGCAATTTCCAAAGCTTTGCGATAGGCAGAAATCGCCTCATCGTACCGCCCCAACTGATATAGAGCAAACCCCAAATGGTCTTGAGCCTCCAGCGAATTTGGATCGAGCTCAACCGACTTGCGATAAGATCCCAAAGCTTGCTCCCACTTTTGCACTTTCGCCAAAGCATCGCCCAAATGCTGGTAAATCACTGCCGCATTCGGTACGAGATCAAGCGCTTTCCGATAAGATGCGATCGCCTCCTCCCACCGCTGCACGATCGACAAAGTATGCCCCAAATAGTGGTGGACGATCGCCGAACCCGGTTCCAAGTCAGCGGCTTTCGAGTAAGCCGCGATCGCCTCCTCCCATTGACCCTGTGCCGATAAAGCTGTTCCCAATTTATAGTAAATCCAATGGAAATCAGGCTTCAACTGAATCGCCTTGCGGTAATAACCCACGGCTTCTGCTAATTCATTCTTACCTTGCAAAGCCTCTGCCAACTTCAGGTACAATTCCCCATCACCCGGATTTAGATCGATCGCATGACGCAAGCACTCAACCCCTTCATCAACTCGTCCCTGTCTTGCCAAAGCCTCCCACAAATTTTGGTAAGGCAAAGCCGATTCCGAGTCAAGCTCGATCGCTCTTCGCAAACAACTTACAGATTCATCCAGTTGACCTTGCAAGCACAAAGCCTTGCCTAAACTATTGTGAAATTCGTAAAAATCCGGATATATTTCCACAGATTTGCGGTACGCAGCAACGGCTTCATCTAGATTGCCCTGCTGTTCCAAAACCTCCCCTAAATTGTGCCAAGACCAAGCAGAATTCGGGTTAAGTTCGCAGGCCCTGCGGTAACTTTTTTCCGCCCCATCCCGCTGCCCCAATTTCGCCAGAACTTCACCCAAATTGTGGTGATACCAGGAAAAATCCGGGTTTAGTTCAGTACACCGCTGGTAGGCGGCGGTCGCTTCCTCTAATTTACCAGACTGTTTCAGGAGGTTGCCTCTATGAAAATAATTAGAAGCAGTCTCTTCATGCACTTGTAATGAGTTATTCATAATTTTGTACCGTAGATTTCATTTTTTTTTGCTTGGTCGATCGGGGTTGATAAGCACCTTGTACTAATGTCAATATTCAGGATTCTCGCGCGGGGTGGGGGCGGTTTTTTTAGTCTTTGGGTATCCCTTGAAGCTATCGGCGAACCCGCCCCTACAGGTTGTTGACATTGGTGCCGTCTGATGAATTGTATGGGTTTTCTGTCTAGGTTACAATCCTTGCGATTCCCCCGGCATCCAGGGCGGGCACGGGGGCACCGCCCCTACAAAGACAGATATGTCTCATTCTCAAGAAAATTAGCGATTGTAGGGGTAGTGCCCCCGTGCCTACCCCTCATGGGGATGTTCCTAATGACTCGGCCGCCAATTCTCGTCCTCCAATCTGATACCGCTGTCTTGACAAGCTCTGGTTAAATGAGGGCTGTAGTAAGGGTCATTCTCAATATATTTTTGCCACCGGCTTTCCATCAGCTTCGATTCCTGCTTCAGCCGCTCTTTCTTTTCAGGCGAATCCTCGTAACCCCGGCTTTTAGATTCGTGGTGGTAGAGAACTACATGAGGCAGGTAAATATTTTGGTACCCTTTCTCTAGCATTTTCAAACACAAATCCACATCATTGTACGCCACTGTTAGCTCTTCGTCAAACCCCCCAACACTTTCAAATACTTCGCGGCGACACATTAAACACGCAGCAGTTACCGCTGAAACATTATTCATGCCTACCACATTCCCGAAATAGCCAGGAATCGATCGCGGCATATGGTAATAACTGTGACCCGCCACTCCGCCGCCGAGTCCCATCACCACTCCCGCGTGCTGGATTTTGTTATCTGAGTATATCAACAAATTGCCCACAGCCCCGATCGAGCTTCTCTGAGCTTGTTCAACCATCCCGTCAATCCAATCGGGAGTAATTACCTCTGTATCGTTATTCAAGAACAGCAAGTAATCTCCCTCGGCTTTGCTAGCCGCGTAGTTGTTAATCTTAGAGAAATTGAACGGAATATCTAGCCGATAACTTTTAAACCTCGCTGATTCCTTAGCCGTCCATTTAGCCAGAATTTCCGCCGTGTGTTTCTCTTGACTGCCGTTATCGATCACGATAACTTCGTAGTTGGGGTAGACGCTCTTAGTAAAGATAGACTCCAAGCAATTGTCCAAAACATCCCCTAAATCCCGCGTGGGAATAATGATGCTGACCCGCTTGTAATCGGCAATTTTGTAGCGTGCAATAAAGTGTCCCAGAAAGTAGGGAACGCCTTCAATTTTACCGGGTTCGCCCCTGCGTTCGATCGCCTCTTGCAAAGCTTTTTGCCCTGCGTCATAGGCATAGGGTTTAGCCTCTACACCGCCAGCAGCCGAACCCGCGTGCATTCTCCAGTGGTAAAGAATTTTAGGGATGTGAAATATTTTGTCAGTTTTTTCTGTAAACCTCAGAACCAAATCATAATCCTGAGCTCCTTCAAAACCCGGTCTAAAACCGCCGATTTCATTGATTAGCGATCGCCTGTAAGTTCCCAAATGGCAAGTGTACATCCGAGATAAAAATGAATCCGGACTCCATTCTGGCTTGAAGAATGGATTTATCAGCTCCTGATCCTGATAAATCTTATCTTCATCTGAATAAATCATGTCCGCTTCCGGATGTCGGTTCAGCAACAGCACCACTTCATACAACGCCTCTGGCGTCAGTGTATCGTCGTGGTCTAATAAAGATACAAATTCACCCCTCGCCAACTCCAAAGCAGAATTAGAACAGTGAGAAATGTGACCGTTTTTGGTTCTGTAAGCTACTTTGATCCGGCTATCTTTGGCTGCATATTCTTGCAAAATTTGCTTGACATGAGGCGCGGTTGATGCGTCATCCGCAATGCACAATTCCCAATAAGGATATATCTGATTGAGAACTGATTCTATTGCCTCCTGCAAATAATTTTCTGGCGTATTGTAAGCCGGCATGACAATGCTAATCAGCGGCTTGTAGCTAAAGATTTCTAATGTTTCCGCCATCTTCCGCAAGTCAGCTTCTCTGGGGCTGTTCTTAGCGCGCCACTTCGTGTAAGCTGGGTCTTGACCGAGGAATAGCGAATCTCGTAAGTTTTGATAATCCAAACCAAAAAGTTTCGGATCGAGTTTGCTTGCCGTCTGATACTCTTCCAAAGCTTCCGAAAGCTTATCTTGTTTAGCTAGAGTTTTCGCTAGATTGTAGTGAGACCAGCCAAAGTCAGGAGCAACCTCGATCGCTTTCCGATAAGCAGCAACAGCTTCATCAAGCCGACCTTCTTCTTGAAATACATCAGCTAAGTTGTGGTGCGCCCAAACAAAACTTGGATTCAGTTCTGCAGCTTTCTGATAGCTTTTAATAGACTCATCAACTTTACCGAGCCATTTCAGGACATCGCCTAAATTGTGGTGAGTTCCAAAGTAATTGGGATTAATTGAAATTGCTTTGCGGTAGGCGGCCACAGCCTCGACCAATTTACCTTCTTCTTGCAGAGACTCCCCTAATTCGTGGTACTCTGCAGCTATCCCCGGGCTGTGTTCGATCGCATTTCCCGAGTGTGCGCCAACAGCGCGATCGCCGGACGCTGCCTTACTTACACCTTTTTTTTTTAACACCTCTTCTAACCGCTCAGAAATAGCCCGATCGTCCGGCCGAATCTGCAACGCCATCTGATAAAAGACGATCGCCCCATCCGGCCAACTGTGTCGCACCAAAGCATCCGCCAACTCAACATAAAGGTCAGCATCATTCGGCGCAATCTCCAGCGCCTTGTGATACAACTGCACGTCATCAGGATTCTCCTGAATCGCCCGTCTGTACAAACGCATCGCCTCCTTCAAATCCCACTGCGATCGCATCCTCAAAGCATCAGCCAACTTTTGCGAAAGCCACGGCAAATCCGCCTGAATTTCCGCAGCGCGCCGGTAAGCGGCGATCGACTCATCCCACCGTTCCAGCTTCTCAAAAGCCGTTGCCATGTTGTAATAAGTCCACGGAAAATCAGGATTTAACTCGGCCGCGCGTCGG
>NZ_JAUBQU010000076.1:1731-13049 GCF_036701435.1 Microcoleus sp. Pol12A5 | reverse complement strand
GTTCCAGCTTCTCAAAAGCCGTTGCCATGTTGTAATAAGTCCACGGAAAATCAGGATTTAACTCGGCCGCGCGTCGGTAAACATCGATCGCTTCCTCCCACCTTTCCATTTCTAGCAGCGCGTCGCCCAATTTGCTCTGCGACCAGAAGAAATTCGGATTAACTTCGTTAGCACGCCGGTAGGCAACAACCGCCTCATCCCACCGTTCCAAATTCACCAGCGCTTCTGCTAAATTGTTGTGTGCCCAAAAATGGTCAGGATTGAGTTCGATCGACCTTTGGTAAGCCGAAATTGCCTCATCCCACCTTCCCAGTTTAATCAGCGCGTCTGCTAAATAGTTGTGCGACCAACTGAAATCTGGATTTAATTCTGTTGCTTTCCGGTAAGACTCTACAGCTTCTTCCCACCGTTCCAGCTTCAGCAGCACATCTGCTAAATTGTTGTGAGACCAGCTAAAATCTGGATTTAATTCGATCGCCTTGCGGTAGGCATTTACAGCTTCCTCCCACCGTTCTAACTTAACCAGCGATTCAGCTAAATTGTTGTGCGACCAAGAAAGATTAGGATTGTTTCTAATGGCATTAGTGTAAGCTTCTACCGCCGCTTCCCACTGTTCTTGACCCTTAAGAATTTCCCCCAATTCGTGATAAGCTGCGCCAGCATTTGGGTTCAACTCAACCGCGCGCCGGTAACACTCAATTCCCTTATCTACCTTACCTTGATCGATCAAAGTTTTGGCTAAATTCTCGTGTTCCTCAGCGGTGCCCGACTTGGGGTCGATCGCAAATGCTCGATACCAAGCCTCAGCCGCCTCCTCCGACTTGCCTAACTGCGTCAACAGTTTGGCAAAATTGCGAAAAGCACCGGCAAAATCTGGTTTCAGGGCGATCGCCTTTTCGTAAGCAGAAACTGCTTGCTGCCACTGTTCCTGCTGCGCGCAAATGCTGCCGTAATTAGCATAAGCTTCGGCAAAATTAGGGTTAATTTCTATTGCTTTGACATAGCAACTTTTAGCTTCATCAATTTTCCCGCCAGCTTGCAGGGCGTTGCCCAGCATTTTGTAAAGCGGCGCTTCCGGCTTAATTTGCAGTGCCTTCTTACAAGCTGCGATCGCCTGTTCCAATTTGCCCTGAGCAAAATAGCCTTCTGCCAGTATTTTGTATGCTTCTGGATCTTCTATATTAATTGTAGAATTAACTGCCTGCTGCACTGGCGACTTAACTGGCGGCTGCACTGGCGGCTTCACTGCCTGCTGCACTGGGGTTGCTGCGGGTTGCTGCTTAACTGCACCGTTTTTCGCAGTTGCACCCGCCAAAGTTTGCTGTCCCTCGCTGCCGTTTCTCGCATTAGCTGCGTTCAGTTCAATAGCTTTGCGATAATATGCTGTCGCTTCCTCTAACTTGCCTTGTTTTTTTAGCGCTTCGCCCAAATTTTGGTAAGCAGTCGCCACATTAGGATTTAATTTTATGGCGCGATCGTAACAAGCGATCGCTTCGGGGAATTTTTCCTGCCGAAAAAAAGCGTCGCCCATATTCAAATGTTCCCCAGGCGCTACTTTTTCCGGTTCCAAACTAAATGCTTGATACCAGCACTGCTGGGCTTCTTCCGGTCTGCTAATTTGTCCGAATACTTTTGCTAAATTCCGGTACACTCCCGCGAAATTCGGCTTAATCGCGATCGCCTTTTGATAAAATCCGATCGCCTCCTGCCATTTTTGCTGCTGCGCGCCAAGACTACCTAAATTCGCGTATACTTCCGCAAAATTCGGTTCTATTTCAATCGCTTTAGCGTACCAGTGTCGCGCCTCTTCCATCCTGCCTTGAGCTTGCAGCGCGTTGCCCAAAGTCTTGTAAGCTGGTGCAAAATTGGGGTGAATCTTCAAAGCTTGCTCGCAGGATGCGATCGCTTCTTCTATTTTTCCTTGGGATAAGTATGTTTCTCCCTGTTGGTTAAATTGAACCGCTGTTGATTCTGTATTCACTGTTGATGGCATATGGGCGGCGGCTCCAGAGGCAGGAATTAAATATGGTAGTCAAAACGTTTCACAATTATACTTGCGTTTGACATTAACAGTAGCGGGCTTGTTCCCCTAATTCTTAAGTTTTTTGATTCCCCGTGCTGGCGACCAACCGGGATTCTCGGCTATTTTTTTGATTTTACGGCTAAATATCTAAGAATCAGCACAGTTTCTGGCTGATTTGCGCGCCAGTTCCGACTCTTGTAGCTTCTGGTCGTCGATCGCCCCTTTTGTAAATAAAAGTAAACACGGCAGGTTCTTGCTTATGGGATGCTTTCTTGTGGGCTTGGCCAGGGAACCGCTCTAAAAAAATATTACAAGCGGCGCAAAATGTACGAGCAAACCCAAACGAGAATATCCTTTCTAGCAAAAAACGATCGCCCTTTTGGGAGAAAGCGATCGCCCTTTTTTTCAACCATTAGTTAACAACTATTAGCAATTACTAATTAAGCTGCTGCGGCTGCGTCTTCTTCTGCGTCTTCGGCTTCAGAACCTGCTTGAATTCCCAGCACGGTAACCACCACCTGATCGGGTTCGCCGAGAGCTACCACTCCCGCAGGCAAAACTAATTCGTGAATGTGCAGCGCATCCCCAACCTTTAAATTAGAAATATCTACTTCAATTGCTTCAGGAATGCTGTCAGGTTTGCACTTAACTGCCAGTTGCGTCAGCACGGTATCCAAGATGCCGCCTTCTAACTTGACGCCGACAGCTTCGCCGACAAAATTCAGCGAAACTTCAACTTCCAGACTGTCTTGAGTTGCCACGGAGAAAAAGCTCAGGTGGTAAGGATAGCCCTTCCAAGGATGAACTTGAACTTCACGCAGCAAGGTTTTTCCGCTCCAAGAGAGGTCGGGAATGCTGAGGTCAATTAGGGTATTGTTGACTGCGTGCTTTTTGAGCAGGTGTTCAACTGTTTTGGCTTTTATGGTAAGGGAAATGGATTCAGATCCTTTGTGCCCGTAGAGGACGGCGGGAATCAATCCAGAGCGGCGGAGGGCATTAGGTTTGGTGCCTTCTGCCCGCTTTTGACATTCTACTGCGAGTTCCATTTTATTACGTTCTGCTGATTGTTTTCACATTTTATCAAATTTATGCTACAGCGATCGAAGTTAATTAAATTCGCTGAATATTTGATAATAATTGGGAATTGGGAATTTGGCTATTCTCCGAATCTCTGCCTTTTCAACTCTCCCAATCTCCTCATCAATTTTTCCCAATCTAAAATCTCAAACCTAAAATGGTTTGGCGGGATGGCCGTCAGCAGAAAGCAAAGCGCGTTTCGGGCCGTGAATCGGGTCTTCTACAATAATAGTTTGGTCGCGGCTCGCGCCGAGAGAAACGATCGCGATCGGAACTTCCATCAAGTCTGCCAAAAACTTTAGATAATCCAATGCTTGCGGCGGTAAATCTTCCAAATTCCGGCACTCTTCCGTAGACTGTTTCCAACCGGGAAGGGTTTCGTAAATAGGTTTGCACCGAGCAAATATCCGGGAACTTTTCGGGAAATCAACACATTTTTCGCCGTCAATTTCGTAAGCAACGCAAACTTTTATTTCTTCTAATTCATCCAAAACATCGAGTTTGGTAATTGCCAGACAGTCAAGGCCGTTGATGCGGACTGCGTAGCGGCCGATTACTGCGTCGAACCAACCGCAGCGGCGTTTCCTGCCCGTTGTCGTGCCGAATTCTGCACCTCTCTCGCCCAAAACTGCTCCTATTCCATCTACCATTT
Source organism: Microcoleus sp. Pol12A5 (assembly GCF_036701435.1). NCBI lineage: Bacteria > Bacillati > Cyanobacteriota > Cyanophyceae > Oscillatoriales > Microcoleaceae > Microcoleus > Microcoleus sp. Pol12A5. Next base: position 9,297 of record NZ_JAUBQU010000076.1, on the reverse strand, counting down.
CGGTAGGGAAGGGGCCTTCTCCGACGCGGGTTGTATAAGCTTTTGCTACGCCAATTACGCGATCGATCGCTGTTGGGCCGACTCCGGTTCCCACACAAGCCCCACCAGCGATGGGATTGCTCGAAGTAACGTAAGGATAAGTACCGTGATCTAAGTCTAATAAAGTGCCTTGAGCGCCTTCAAACAGAATATTTTTCCGCTTGTGAATTCCCTCATAAATCTTCAGGGAACTATCTACTACGTGCGGCCGCAAACGTTCGGCATAAACTCGATATTCATCAATTACGTCTTGCGGATTTAGAGGCGGCAAATTGTAGAGTTTTTCGAGAAGGACATTTTTACAATTAATCGTCCATTCCAATTGTTCTTGCAACCCTTCCAAGTCCATTAAATCTAGCATCCGAATGCCAGTGCGTTCCGACTTGTCGGCGTAAGTAGGGCCAATGCCGCGTCCCGTCGTCCCGATTTTATAATTTCCACGCTGCGTTTCCGATGCTACATCAATTAATCGATGATAGGGCATCGTTACGTGAGCCGTCTCCGAAATCATCAGGGAGGCCGTTGAAATATTCAGTGCCTCTAGCTGATCTAACTCTGCAATTAAAACTTTAGGGTCGATGACCGTACCGCAGCCGATGATACACTCTTTATCAGGGTAGAGAATCCCGGACGGAATTAAGTGCAGCTTGAAAGTCTGACCGTTTACTACCACGGTGTGACCGGCGTTGACGCCCCCTTGGTAGCGGACAACGATATCTGCGGATTTGCTGAGCAAATCGGTAATTTTGCCTTTTCCTTCATCGCCCCACTGGGCGCCGATCACAACTACGTTAGCCAAGGGTTTCTCGCGTTCAGTTCAGGTTGACACAAACTCTGATTATGTACTAACGTGTCCCGGATGTCAAATAAATTTTTGTTACAATTGAAAGACTTGAGGCTGTATTCCTCTCATCAGCCCACTTCCAGCACTATCAGGGGACTTGGGAAGGGAGAGCCAGGGGGAGAATGGGAGAGGGGAGAATGAGAGAGGATTTGATGAGTTTTTATGGAAATCCAATGTGCAGCTTAAATGTGGAACAGTTTACCTGCTGGAGGTTGTTGGCTGGTATGTGGGAAAACCCGGTTTCTGACCACTGATGCGTATAGGACTAAATTACAAATTCTTCAATCCTTCAATTCTTCAATCCTTCAATTCTTTCAATCTAAAATATAAAATCTAAAATCGCATGACTTTACACGCTGAGTTGCACCGCCATCTGGGTGGTTCTGTCGTTCCTAGGGTGCTGTGGCGGTATTTCGATCGCCACAATGCTGAGATGGTTAATCGATTTCCGAAATACTCGGAGTTTGAGGAGTTTTACACTCGTCCGCGCAATACTCTCAATGAGTATTTGGAACTGCACACGCTGGTAGAAAGCGTTCAAACTGTTGAGACTTTGCCTTATTTCATCTATCGGTTGATGCGGGGCGCTTACGTGTTTGAAAATCTGGCTTATTTGGAGTTGCGCTATACGCCTTATTTGCGGACTCCAGAACATTTGGAACAGTCAGAACGCATTGATTTGATGGCAGAAATTGTACAGGTTGTGGGCAAGGCAAGTCAAATTAGCGATTTTCCGATTGTTACTAGCCAAATTTTGTGTATGCACTCGCGTTTACCCTATGAGGTGAATCGGGCGATCGTAGATTTGGCGGCCGGGATGGGAGAATATGTTTGCGCGATCGATATAGCTGGCGGCGATGATTGTATTGGCGAGCGTTTGGAGGAGTTTGTCGGATTGTACCAGTACGCGAGGTCGATCGGCATCAAAACTACCGGCCACCTGTACGAAACTACCTCAGGCTGTTATCCCGAACTTCTGCCTTATCTGATGCGTATAGGTCACGGGATTCAAATTCCGTTAAAATATCCCGAATTGCTGCCAGAAGTCGCGCGCAGGGGTCAATGCTTGGAAGTTTGCCCGACTACCTATCTCAAAACGGGGACCTTGCAGGATATGCGCGATTTGAAGGTTGTGTTCGATCGATGTTTTGAAGCTGGTGTCGATATTGCCATTTGTACTGACAACGCGGGATTGCACAACGTGCGGCTGCCTTTTGAGTACGAGAATTTGTTAACTTTGGATATCATTGATTTTCGGCAGTTGCAAGCGTGTCAAGAGGCCGCTTTTCGCCATGCTTTCGCGTGGCCCTACGACGAGAGGCCTGTGAAAATGCTGACCGGTTTGTTGCAGCATGAGTCTGTGGAGGCGATCGTTAATTAAAGAATATCTATTTAATGAACCGCGAAGGAGCAAAGGAAGAGAAAGAAGAAGATATAGCAATTTTAAATGAGTCGTAAATTTTTACCCCACCCCAACCCTCCCCTTACTAAGGGGAGGGAGTAAGAAATTTACAAATGATTTAGGATTGCTATAGGTAGATGTCTTCAGGCAAAGACTCTACTTGCAAATAAGAAAAAGCTCTTTCTTCTCTTTCTTCGCGCTCTTTGCGTCTTCGCGGTTCGTTTAAAAGAGATCTTTGTAAAATTATAATAAGTTTCTGGCGCTATCCAATCGGTAGCAAGTTATAGTTTGAAGGCAGAATCATCAATATAAAAATATAAAAAAATATGACAAATATGGACGCTTACTGGATGCCCTTCACTGCCAACCGACAGTTTAAAGCGAATCCGCGAATATTGGTTTCGGCCAAAGATATGCACTTTACAACTGATGATAACCGCTCAATTTTAGATGGTACTGCGGGGCTGTGGTGCGTGAATGCCGGACACGCCCGCGAGACAATTGCCGAAGCAGTTAAACAGCAGGTTTTGCGTTTGGATTACTCTCCGGCTTTTCAGATGGGACATCCGGGGGCTTTTGAATTGGCGGAACGTTTGGTAAAGATGATTCCGGGCAATTTCGATCGCGTTTTCTTTACTAATTCGGGTTCGGAATCTGTAGAAACTGCTTTAAAAATTGCGATCGCCTATCACCGGGTGAAAGGTGAAGGAACTCGCCAAAGATTGATCGGGAGGGAACGCGGCTATCACGGCGTTGGTTTTGGGGGAATTTCTGTCGGGGGTATCGGTACAAACCGCAAGTTTTTTGGCAGTTTGCTCACGGGAGTCGATCATTTGCCTCACACTCACAATCTCGAACACAATGCTTTCAGCCGCAAACAACCGGAATGGGGAGCGCATTTGGCGGATGAATTGGAGCGGATTGTCGCTTTGCACGATGCGTCGAATATTGCAGCAGTAATTGTGGAACCAGTGGCTGGTTCTACAGGGGTTTTGATTCCGCCGAAAGGTTATTTGGAGCGACTGCGGGCGATTTGCGACAAATACGGAATTCTGCTGATTTTTGATGAGGTAATTACCGGATTCGGACGACTCGGTTCTAGTTTTGCAACGGAATATTTTGGGGTAGTTCCCGATATTGTGACGGCGGCGAAAGGGATAACTAACGGTACGGTGCCGATGGGGGCGGTGTTTGTGAAAGAAGGCATTTATGATGCTTTTATGAATGCTCCTGAAAATGCGATCGAGCTTTTTCACGGTTATACTTATTCGGGTCATCCTCTGGCTTGTGCGGCTGCTTTGGCGACGCTGGATATTTATGAGGAAGAAAGGTTATTTGAACGAGCCGATAAGATGGCTGGTTACTGGGAAGATGCGGTGCATTCTTTGAAGGGAGTGCGGCACGTAATTGATGTTCGGAATCTGGGACTGGTGGCAGGTATTGAGTTGGAATCTATTGCTGGGAAGCCGGGAAAACGGGCGTTTGATTGTTTCTTGCAGTGCTATGAAAAAGGGTTGCTGATTCGGACTACGGGTGATATTATTGCTTTGTCGCCACCGCTGATTATTGAGAAGGAAGATATCGATCGCCTTGTGGAAATTTTGACAGGGGTTTTGCAGGAGATGGAGTAGGATTTAACGAACCGCGAAGACGCGAAGGACGCGAAAGAAGAGAAAAAAGAAGATATTTTCAGGTAAAGAATCTACTTAGAAATGACATCAAATTCGTTGGCATCGGAATTATTAATCTCTCTCTTTTCTTCCTCTGCGCCCTCTGCGCCCTCTGCGGTTTAATCATTCCGAAACAACCGTAAACGATATGAGAAAGACCTCTCTCTTTCCTTCCTTAGCGTCCTTCGCGTCTTCGCGGTTTATTCAAATATGTTATAATAATTAACAACTAACGACGAATGACGAATAACTATGGTGCAATTAACTGCAAAAATCTCTGCTAACGAGTTAGCAAATTTGGCTGTAGATTTGATTCGGAAAACAGGTTGCGAGTACGGTGATGTACGTTTTTGCAGTTACCGAAGGCAGAATCTTTACGCGCGCGATCGATCTTTAAGTCAACTGTCAGATAATGTAAGTTCCGGTTTTGGCGTGCGAGTGCTTTTAGACGGCGCTTGGGGGTTTGCCGCCAGTCACAGCAAAACACCCGCAGAGGTTGCAAGAATAGTCGCTTTGGCTGTAGAAATCGCTAAAGGCAGCCGCTTAACTCAAAAGGAACCGGTGCGGTTGGTGCCTGTGGAAAAATATGTTGATACCTACATTACTCCCATCGCCATTGACCCTTTTTCTGTACCCGTTGCTGACAAAGCTGAACTACTGCTAACTATTAACGAGAAGCTGCTAGCACACGGCGCACAAGGCATCAAAAAAGCTTCTTCTTTTTTGCAGTCCAGCCGGGAAGACAAGGTTTTTGCTTCCACAGAAGGCTCGCTAATCGAACAAACAATCTACCGCAGCTATCCGGGTTTTGACTGTACGGCAATTGCGGGCGGCGATGCCCAAAGTCGCAGTTACGAACGCCCGCCGATGAATATCGGTTACGAACATATTAATCCCGATGATTTGTTGAGTCAAGTCGAAAGAGTTGCCGCCGAAGCTATTGAGAAAGTTCGCGCTCCCAAAATCCCTGCTGGTATTTGCAAATCCCTGATTCTTATGCCAACAAATTTGTATTTGACAATCCACGAATCTGTAGGGCATCCAACAGAATTAGACCGGGTTTACGGCTACGAATCTAATTTTGCTGGCACGAGCTTTGCTACTACTGATAATTTAAATAAACTGCAATACGCTGCACCTTGGGTGAATTTTAAGTGCGATCGCACTCAACCAGGTGGTCGCGGTACAATGGGTTACGATGATGAGGGCGTAAAATCACAAGAGTGGTACGTTGTCAAGGATGGAATTTTAGTTGATTATCTCACTGACAGAGAGACGGCTTATCGCCTCGGACGCGGTAGCAGCAACGGTTCTGCTTACGCTGACAGTTGGTCGAGCGTGCCGATGGTGAGAATTCCCAATTTGGGATTGGAGCCGGGCCCGGATGGCGGCAGCCATACTGCTACTTTGGCAGAGATGATTGCGGATACGGAAGACGGGATTTTAATCGACGGTATGGGTAGTTATTCGATCGACCAGCAGCGGCGCAATTTTCAATTCGGCGGCGATGCTTTTTGGAAGGTGGAAAAAGGTAAAGTTGTCGGTATGTTGAAGGATGTAACTTATCAGGCGATGACTACTGATTTCTGGAATCAAATAGATGCGATCGGGCCGGCTTCGGAGCTGGTTCAGTGCGGTACTAATATATGCGGAAAGGGCGAGCCGATGCAGGTTGCTCAAATGACTCACGCTTGTGTGCCGGTGCGAGTGAGGGATATTCAAATTGGGTAATAGGGCATGGGGCATGGGGCATGGGGCATCGGTTCTTAGTTATTAGTTAATTGCTAACAATGCCCAATTCGCAATGCCCAATTCGCAATGCCTAATTACCAATCATGATTGTAACAACATCGCCCGCAAGTTTAAGTGAAGACCAGCCTTATATGTAATAGAAAAAGCAGTCAAACAATCGGAAGCAGAGGAAGTATTTGTCAGTCTCTCTACTAGCGAGGAATCTCTTTCGAGATTCTCGGAAAATCAAATCAGCCAAAATATCAGTAAAACTGTATTTAACCTGAGCATTACTAGCTATTTTGGCAACAAAAGCGCCTCTGGTGCTGTTACAGAATTTGATGAAGAAGCACCTTACAAAACAAAAACTAAAAATTTACTTACCTCTTGAGGAGTTTTTTATGAAAATAGCATATATAGTTTTGGCACATAAATATCCAGAACAATTACTGCGTCTTATTTCTACGCTGAACACAGATGATGTTGCATTTTTTGTACATATAGATAAAAAAGTCGATAATACAATTTATCATCAGATATTTAATCTACTAAAGGATTTTCCCAATGTCTCTTTTATAAAGAGATACAAATCAGCCTGGGCCAGCTTTGAACTTGTAAAAGCTACTCTTGAAGGGATTAAATCAATAGTCGAAACAGGTACCTACTTTGATTATGTTGTCCACTTATCGGGTCAAGACTATTTGATTAAATCAAATGAACATATCGCGAAGTTTTTGCAAGAGAATAAAGGGAGAGAATTTCTAGAGAATTTTCCACTACCTTGTAGTAAATGGAAAGGTGGCGGCTTAAGAAGAGTAGAATATTGGCACATCCGCTGGAATGATATACATTTTTGTATTCCAGAAAAGCGCGAGTTTAAATCTCCTATTGCATCTTTCTTATATTCAGTTTTGATTTTGCCTTTACCTAAAAAGCGGAAATTTTTTGAAAGCTTTCCTCTTTATGGAGGTTCTTTTCATTGGTGCTTAACAGGAGAATGTGTAAAATGGATCGATGATTTTGTCAAGCAAAACACCAACTTTGTTAATCGTTTTAATTACACTTATTGTGGAGATGAAATATTTTACCAAACGCTGATTTTAAATTCACCTTTTAAGGACAAGATAATTAACGATGACTTGAGATATAGAGATTGGGGGGATGATGTTAACGCACTCCATCCGAGGAATTTAGAGAAAAAGGATTTTGAAAAGATTAGGGAATCCGACAAATTATTCGCCAGGAAGTTTGATATGACTATAGACCCAGATATATTAGATATGATTGATGAAATGATATTGACCAAATAAGATTTTTACCCAAACAGATGATTAGGACCCCCAAGAGTCAGAAATCCTATTCATCTGCTAACAAAGCTGTCCTATAACCTATAAATTTTGTGGAGCCAAGGCATTTACCTTAAGTTAGATTATTATTTTTGAGACTTAGGATTAAAACCAGCTACTATGGTGAGCAGTCTGTTTTATGTTGTGAGTAAAAAAATAAATCCCAATTCCCTACGCCCAATTAGCAATTAGCAATTACCAATTAGCGATTACCATCATGACTTTAACAACATCGCCCGCAAGTTTAAGTGAAGACCAAGCCTTATCTGTAGTAGAAAAAGCAGTCAAACTATCCAAAGCAGAGGAAGTATTTGTCAGTCTCTCTACTGGCGAGGAATCTCTTTCGAGATTTTCGGAAAATCAAATCAGCCAAAATATCAGCAAAACTGTATTTAACCTGAGCATTACTAGCTATTTTGGCAACAAAAGCGCCTCTGCGGCTGTTACAGAATTTGATGAAGATGCGATCGCCTCCGCAGTCAAGCGATCGGAAGAATTGGCCCGAATTGCGCCGGCAGACCCCGAATGGATGCC
>NZ_JAUBQU010000076.1:0-1631 GCF_036701435.1 Microcoleus sp. Pol12A5 | reverse complement strand
TTGGAAGTAACGGGAATGACTCGCGACGGTACTTTTTGGATTGAGGATGGCAAGATTGCTTACCCGATTAAAAACCTGCGTTTCAATCAAGTTTTACCTGATATGTTGCGCGATGTGGATGCAGTTAGTGCGGTGAAGCGTTACGGCGGTAGTGTCGTGCCCGGAGTGCGCGTGAAAGCTTTTAATTTCACGAGTATTACTGACAGTTTGTGAGTTGCAGCGGTGAGGTGCGCGGAAACTCACCCGGAGGAGTCGGAATTATTCTTCTCTCTCTTCTCTGAATCTGCGTAAATCCGCGTTCATCCCTTGTCATCTGCGGTTAATACATTCTCTTTTTTAAACCGCAGATGAGGGCAGATAAACACAGATTAACGCAGATTAATTAGATCGAGTTCGGTTGCAACGTTCGTGATTATTGACTGTTGACTTGATTTTACAATTCCGATGGTACCGGATTTGATATAATTTAGGGCGATCGATAAAAACCAATTCCCAATTACCAATTACCAATTCTCAATGAATCAATATTTTGCTACAGTTGCGCGCGGTTTAGAAACTATTGCCGCCCAAGAATTAGAACGTTTAGGGGCCCAGGATGTCAAGCCAGATTTTACTGGGGTTTACTTTGCGGGCGATCGCGCTTTATTGTACCGCGTCAATCTGTGGTCGAGAACAATTTTTAGAGTGCTAATGCCGATCGCCGAATTCCGGTGTTACAACTCGGATATGCTCTACCGCGAAGTGCAGAAAATCCCTTGGGACGAATACTTATATCCCGACAATACTTTAGCAGTAAACTGCACCGGCGGCAACGAAAAGTTGAACCACACTCACTTTACAGCTTTGCAGGTCAAAAATGCGATCGCCGACCAACAGCGCCTTCAATTTAACAAGCGTTCTAATGTCGATGTAGAGCATCCCGATTTGCTAATTAACCTTCACATTCATCAAGATAGAGCTATTTTAAGTTTAGACAGTTCTGGCGGCAGTTTGCACCGCCGGGGATATCGACCGGCGATGGGGCTTGCTCCCCTCAAAGAAACCCTAGCTGCGGCTTTGTTGGAGATGGCAGAATGGACGCCAGATTTGCCATTTTTAGACCCGATGTGCGGTTCGGGAACTTTGCCTTTGGAAGCGACTTTAAAGGCCTTGAATATTGCACCGGGATTGTTTCGAGAAAAGTTTGGATTTATGACTTGGCGGGATTTTGACGAACCTTTGTGGGATAAATTGTGGGCAGAAGCGGAAAATAGCGAATTGCCGGAACTCAAAGAGGTGGTTGCAGGGTGCGATCGCGATTCCGATATGTTAACTCAAGCTCGCACCAACGCGCAGCAAGCTGGTATTTCCGGTAAGATTCAGTTTGCTCAAACCGAGTTATCTCAGTTGGAAGCACCTGCAGACAGAGGCGTTCTGATTTGCAATCCTCCCTACGGAGAAAGGCTGGGAGATGCTAGCGAATTAGGAGATTTGTACAAGATGTTGGGGGATATTTTCAAGCATCGTTTTAAAGGTTGGAATGCGTTTATTTTGACGGGAAATAAGGAGTTAGGTAAAAAGGTTGGACTCAGGACATCGCGGCGAATTCCGGTTTTTAATGGCTCGATTCCGTGTACTTTGCTCAAGTATGA
>NZ_JAUBQU010000075.1:0-32567 GCF_036701435.1 Microcoleus sp. Pol12A5 | reverse complement strand
TGGCCCAGCATTGACTCTGAGCTAGCACGAGCCAAAGCCCTCAAACACATTAGCATTGCCACCGATCGGATGTACCGTCTCTACGGTATGCTCAAGCCAGCGGCACGACTGACAGGGGTGAGAGCAACATTGCAAAAGCTGTTGGATAAGCGCGATGAGGAAGGCATCAAGGAGGCTTGCTTAGTTGCCCAAGATTATATCAAGGAGTTGGAGGAGGCGATCGTCACCGGACAATTCCTACAAGAGACATATTACTTTGACCCTGATCTTGTGGATCAAGCTCCCGTCTTTAGTCCTGAAGAAGAGGAGTTTGCTCGAAGCGGTGTGTTTGTAGAGGTTGCTTAGATATTAGTCAGTAAAAAGTTAAGTTTAAAAACTTAACTTTTTACCTCTTCAAAATTTCGAGAAAATGAACTGTATCACTGTGCTGAAATTACTGTGTTTGCAGAGTTTTTTTGTGCTAATTCGTTTGCGGGAATGCACAAAAAGGACGATCGATGGTGAAGATTAAGACTGATGCGTATATGCAGAGATTGCAGCAAGCTTTTAAGGATGATTGGGAAAATTACTGGGAGTAATATCAAATCTGAAGGCTAATTTTTTTCATGAATCGATCGAGTAGTGCGATCGCTGAAACCCTCTTTTGGTCGCCTTTTACCAGAAGAGTTGACAAAGAACCTATCTTGTGATGAGATGGTAGTGGTGAAGGTGCAGAGCGATCGCGTAAATGTCGGGGTGGCTACTGTTACAACAGATTGTATTTGTGTGAAACTACTACTAAAATATGGCAGGAAAACAGATCCCTGATAGTGCTATCGAGCAAGTTGCTCAACACATTAATACCAGAAGCAATAAAAATTACGGTATTCCACTTATTGGGCATGAAGGGAATATAGAAACGCCTCAAATTTTTGAAATTATTCAGTTTGACAAAATTGATGATAGCGATAGAAGGTTCTACGCGATAGATGGTAGTTACAACAGTGAGCAGTTTTATAATGGTTTAGCCATAGCAATTTATGCTGCTGGTTACGTTTGCTTTCATCAAGGTAAGCAAATTAGGATGAATTCATTAGACGATCCCGTTGTACTTGGACAGGCATACTATCCGCAGAATATTTTAATCACACATCAGAATCACTTAAATGCCATTTATAATGAATTTTTAACCTTAGAGCCAATAAAATATCTATTCAAATTTCTGGAAGATTCACCAGAAAATATTTTTCCCTATAAAAAAGAACTAATTTGCACAAACTTATCAACGTTGCTCGGATTCTGTCAGGAAGTCCTAGAGATTGCACTGATTTTAGAAGTGATTGATCTGCCAGAAACAAAAGCTGGGGATTTTATTTTAAGAGATGGTACATTACGTCCCCTCCAAATAAAGCAGAAATACTTAGTAAAATTGGGCGAGTATGCTCATAAAAAACAGATAAAAATAGTGTCTGTGACTAAGCAATCTCCAGTAAAAATGGAACTGGCTTATACATTCAGACAAATTGATAATTATCTGCAAGATCAGCTTAAGCCTGAGTATCCTTTTGTACAAACAGACTCCAAACGCCAAAAACTCTGCTGCTGGTTTGAAATCCCTGATGTTGTTCTTAAAGCAGCATATCAGGGAGATATGTTTATTAAAAAATCAATTAGTGGAGGAAGAGGATTTGGGCTATTTATGGCAGCGAGATTAGATTATGTAGAAAAGCTCCAAAACTATGACTGGCTTATAGCTGATGTGAATATTTTTGATGCTATTCCACAAATCCGAGCCGGCTCATATGAAAGATGTAGGGAAGAACTTGAGTTAATATTTAAGGAGCTAACTCGGCTTACACAAGAACACTATATTCTTGGCTATCCCTACCCATTATGTGAAGTACATAATTTCATATCCTTGAAAAGAAATTTTAAAGATGAGATAATTGCTCGCCTTAAATACTCTCTTTATAAGGATCAGAGAATGGATAACGTCGATATTGAAAATCTATTTTTAGACACACACGACAGATTTTAGGAGCGAACGCAATGGGAAAAGTAGATTTTGGTGTTTTATATGGGCAGAAGACAACTGAAGATGCCCTATTGATATACTCATCCTATGAGGATGCTAAAGCTAGTCCACAAACTGGCGACTTTATTGTTCTGACACCCAAAGATGAAGGAAATACAAAGTATCTTGCTAGGGTCGAAGCAGAAATTTATGATGAAGATCCTATCTTTAAGTCACAGGAAAAAACGTTAGTAGCAGTACATTATGCTCGAATTGCAGAAAGAGAGCTTTCTGAGCGAGACAAACAGAAAATGTTCAGTTACACCTACAAAGTTCGGATTCTAGGAACATTTACAGATAGCGGATCTACCATTGCTTTCACAACGGCTGTTAGGAAACTTCCCACAGTTTCTTATATTGCAAGACATCTAAACAAACGCGAAATAGAGTCAATTCTCAACAAAACCAATGAAAATGGCGCTGAAATTGGATATCTTTGTGTAGGAGAAACTATTTTTCAGGACAAAGGCCCTATTCTTTTCCAAATTGATAAATTGCGTAACAAACGCACGATGGTATTTGCTCAATCAGGTTTTGGCAAAACTAATCTTGTTAAGGTACTCCTTTATCATATGACTCGCAATAAGTCATATGGAAAATTGATTTTTGATTTGAATGGCGAATATTTTTTGCGTGGCACAGCTACATACGGATTGGGAGATATCGATGAAAATTCAATTCGCGATAATGTTGTCGTGTATACGGACAAAAAGTTACCAGAAATTTATACACAACAGAATCGATTTATTTCCGGTGGTAAAGTTACGCTCAATATGCACAGGCACTTAGCAGTAGGGGACATATTAAATTTTGGTGGTGGTTTCTCTGAAGTAATGAAAGCTTTTCTTCTCTACCTTGATGAAGAGGGTGTATCTAATTTTGTGGGAAATATTGATAACTATGTTCAAACTCCAAGCAATCTTTATCGAGATTTTTCGGATTTCTTTGGCGAACAGAAAACAGATAAAAATGGCAACATTAAAGAAGATGTATCTGCCAGGAAAACAATTATGGCAATTCGGAAAAGGATTCGTCATTTAATTGATGAAGGTAATTTACATTCTGGAGGATCAAATCTCATAGAAGATGTATTCAAATATTTGAAGCAAGGAAAGACTGTTATCATTGACCTGTCCCTAAAAGACAACATGGATGCCAGCATTATTTCAACTATTCTGGTTCGGAAATTGTTTGAAAGCAACAAGGAAAAATTCACTTCAGATCAACCAGAAGAAGTTGTCAATGCCGTTGTATTTGTAGAAGAAGCCCAAAATGTTTTATCTCAGGAATTCGTTAAGAGTAATGCCAATCCATTTGTTAGAGTTGCCAAAGAAGGACGCAAATTTGGGCTGGGATTAGTCGCTGTAACACAACGTCCATCTGCTATTTCTGATGAAATTAGAACCCAAGCAGAAAATTTCTTTGCTTTTCATATGGGAAATTCTGACGATATTAAAGCACTGGTAAAGTCTAATATCAATTATGATGGGGTGATATCCAACTTTATTCAGCGCGAGACAATTGCAGGTAATCTCTACATGGTTTCATCTGATCAAGCTTTCGCCCTGCCGGTACGAGTAACTGAATTTGAAAAGCTTGTAGAATCAAAAGTTTATAGAGAATCTAAATTTAATTAATGGAAAATAATGATTTTTCTACAACTGATCATAAACTTCTTATCAAAGAACAGATTATCCAAAACCTAGAAGATTATGGGGTTTTTTGGGATCGAGAAAATAACAAAATCATTGTAAATAATTTTAATGATTTTAGAGAAGTCCAAAGAAAACTCTCTGAACAAACAAACTTAAAGGGTCAGCAATATAAATGTAAAGTTCAGAAATATCTAGCAGAATCTTCAGATATTGATATATCTAAAATAGATCCATATCTTGTCCTTGTTGAACCCAGAGCAGAACATCAAAGACTATGGGCGTATGCTATATCTCACTGGTCGATACCCGTTACAAATGGTTATGGTAGACGGATTCGATATTTTGTTTTTGATAGCCAAAATCATAAATTGATCGGGATTATTGGACTTTGTGACCCTGTAATTGGTTTGGGAGTACGAGATGAAAATTCTATTAATTGGACAAAGAATCAGAAATTGAAACGACTGTATAACTGTATGACAGCCTATATTTTAGGAGCCATCCCTCCATACAATCGAGTGCTTGCCTCAAAATTAGTTGCCCTTGCTGTAATGTTTCCAACAGTTCGTCAAGACTTTAATAGAAAATATAAGAATAAATCTTCTCTTATTACAGGAGAAAACAAAAAATCTGATCTTGTTTATATTGATACGTTAGGAGCCTTTGGGAAATCAGCAATCTATAATCGTTTGATTAACTGGGAATTTGTTGATTATACTAAAGGTCAAAGTCATCTTCATATAACAGCCAATGGAAGTTGGGAATTAATTAAGCAAGTTGTACCACCGGAAATTTTTGAAACCTACAATTTTGGCAAGGGGCCAAATTGGAAAATGCGTATCTTAAAAAGGGGACTACGAGAACTTGGATTATCAGAAGATATGGTAAGCATTGGTTGGCAGAGAGCATACTATCGTTGTCCATTAGCAGCAAATTGGAATGAATATTTATTAGGAGAGACAGATTCTGTCGTCTGGCGAGAATTTACACAAAAAGACTTAGTAACTTATTGGCATGAAAGATGGGTTACTCCTAGAATGGATGCGCTGCAAAGCAAACTAGAGGGGGAGTTAACCTAATCTCTTAGTGTACCGCACCCTTCACTCCAAAACCTCAATCGAAATTCACGAGCCAGAGGCTTCCCACTCAGTAATCGCTGCTTGCTGCCATGCTTCATCCTCATCGGTTAATTGATCGCTCAGTTCATCGAGCAATAAACAGGCTTCTACCATTGCCTGCTGTTCTTGTTGTTTGCGCCACGCTTGCAATAAAAGCTCAATTAGCCGACTGCGATTTTCTACACGATCGTCAATGTAACGCACTAGCTCATCTGGCAAAGAGATAGATACTTTCATAATTATTGTAAAACTATTTATGCCACTTTCAATACTACAAATGGTAGCACAATTCTATTTACTCACCTTACGGAACAAAAAGACGACCAACGCCCATCCAGGTTTCGATATCCAGCAAGATTTCCAGAATACGGTCAACACAACGATTTCGATAGACTCGATCGGCTAAAAATCGATCGGCATCTCCAATCGTAATCACAGGGAGGGAATCCACTGTATTTTCTTCTCGGATCACCTGTTCGAGGGAGTCTTCACCCTTCATGCTGCGGTTGGCAGTAAGCAAAATCATCTGATTTGCCTGAGCAAGTCGCCAAACAACTCGATCGTTACTGTCGATCGACAAATTCATCTGCTTGAAAGTCACCAAACGAATTGGGAGTAGATTTAACCAACCTTGACTCGCAATATTGCCCAATAAAATCTCTGCATGACCTCCCAGATTGTGATCTATAAGAAAATTCATGCTTCTAGTTCGTGTTTGGCTTTCTGCTCTTGAAGTTTTGCCCAAAGAGCCTCTCGACCTGGTTTGGGTGGCATCGCTGCAACGCGGGCTGAATGTTCGCGATTGCGTTCTTCCCAATACTCCCTAATTTCCTTAGCTTGCCTTAAAACAACTTGATATTCTGCTTCGACTGCTGCACGATTTGCCTCAATGTAAGATAAAGCAACGTCCATCTGAGCGTCTGTTAAATCAAACAAGGAACGGATAAACTTCGGGGGATATTGAGCCGTCAAGTAGTCCATGACATCATAGAGAGTGATGCGCGTACCTGAAATTGTCAGTCCGCGCTCTGTACGAATAATTGTTGGTTGGTTGTTAAATACTGAAACCATACCCATAGCCTCTGAAACAGTCTAGGAAATAATCCGATCGTACCTCACAAATTTGCAATGTCGTGTTTCTAGAAATTTTTGAGCAAATCTACCAGAATCCTACACAAAATTAGCCGGATCTTGATCTCGCCGATGCTTCAGCAGAATCGGAGAACCTTGGCCATCACCCACCAAAGCCGCCGTTTCCTCCAACGCTTCCCTCAGCCGCTTGGCGGCGTAAATGGACATATCGCGGGGCACATTCACCCGATCGCGCAAATACCGCAAAGCCGAATCAGAACCAGCAGGCGGCGTACAAACTTCGCCAGTCATCATCAAAGTTAAAGCACAACGCAAAGCCTCATCGAATAAGTTGTCATCAGCAGGATTAACTCGAACGATGTTGTGGTGGTGCTTAATGACGCGGTGGAGTGCTTCAGCGCGGGAGGTTTCCGGTTCTGGATACATCACATCCGGGAGTCCAGCCCAAGGCCCATTATCCACGCGGGCTTTATTGAGTAGCATCTGAGGTTCGCCGTTTTCATAACACCCGCCCATCTGAGGCGGTAAATCGTGGACGTGGGTGTGAAAATCGCTCTGAGTGCCGCGATAGGTAGGGCGGGTTTCCATCGCCGCAAACCAGTCAGCAAAGCGCGGGTTTTCTTCCCGCATCGAGTAGCCTTTGTAGTAGTAAAGACTGGCATTCATCCGTTCGACGTAGGGCGTAAAGATCACATCCGCAGTGCCAAATTCATCGAGGAAATAAGGCCCCGGAGTGCTAGCCAGGGCCTTTTCTACCTGGGCGACGACGCTGATAAATTGGTTGCGGTTGTGCTGTTCTACTTTGGCTGAACTTGCTGGGTAGCACAGCCAAGAGCACCAGGCCCTAAACAGCAGTCGCTCTAACCGCCGCAGCGGTATTACTGCGGGGTTTTCCATGCCCAAACCCAAGGGGCCGTAGACTCCTTCGAGGGCGATTAAGATATCATCGCTTTCGGTGATGATGCGGCCGTCTAGTTCGATCGCCGGTAGCATTCCCGATGGCACTTTGCGCTTGTACCAACTTTCCTTTTCCCCATAGCAGAACATTGTAACTTTGTCAATACGGTAGGGGATTTGTTTTTCTTCCAACCACAGCCAGATTTTTTGGCAGTAGGGACACCAAGCATGGTGATCGCGGTACAGGGTGACTCGCACATCCGATTCAGTCTTACCAAACAGGCGCAACCGGGCTTGGGCGTTCGTTGGCCCGTTGACGCGATCGACTTCAAAGTCTGTGAGGGCTTCTAATTCTGTCCAGCTTAGGGGGGTGGCGATCGTGGGGGTGGATGTCATGGGTGAATTAGTGCGGATGATGGTTGTCAGAAATATAGACTAAATGTATATCGTTTCTAAGTCGCGATCGTCCACAAGTTAGCCACCCCCTTGATGATTCGGCGGTTAAAAGAGACTGTTGACTTTGTATGAAGGGTATTACCCCTCATACAAAGTCACAACGAATAGCGAAAATGATTATGTAATCAAAGTCACATTAAATAATCTAATTCAACTTGACATTCATATTTTGTAGTTTCTCTTTTAACCATTCCTCAAACAGAAGATTTTCCAAATCTCGCTTTAAAGCACCTTCTAACGAAGCAGGTAGCAGTTGTTCAACTTTCAACAAACAATAGCGTCCCTCAATCTGAAGCGGGCCAATAATTTGCCCTACTTGTGCATTTTCTGTGGCTTTGCGAACCATTTCTGGCATCTGAGCGCGAATAACTGGCACCATTACGCCACCTACTACAGCATCATCTACGGTGGAGTATTGTTTAGCTAATTGGACAAAATCTGCACCTCGCTCCAGTTGCGCTTTCAAATCTTCAGCAATTTCTGGATGCTGTACGACAATGCGTGAAAGGACAACCCGATCCAAATTTTCTTTATTTTGCACAAAGTGTTTTTGTACTTTTAATGCTGTGACCTTTTCTTTGAGATTTTCTTGTTTGATCCGAAAAATCACTTGCTGTTTAAGTACAGCATAATTTATCCCATTTGTCAATAACCATTTTTGGAAACTTTCAGGGCTAGTTAATTGCTGTTGCAGCCGAAATTCTAGGATAAATTGTTCTACGATATCGGCTTCCGGTTCGGGAATTGCTAAAGCTTTAATTTCGTTTTCTACAAGATACTGCTGGGCAATTTCTAACACAACTGTTGATAATTTACCAGCCGTGCGGAGATAGTCAAGGGATTGTTCTAAAGATAAAGTTACACTGTCTATCGATAAAAAATTGTTGATGTCCATTGGGAAATGTTGGTTAATGAGGGCGGTTGGAATTATAAGGGCGGGTTACAACTATCCCTAGTTTACCCGCCCCGCATCGATACTAGCCAACTAGCAAATCGAGCAACGTGGGATTGGTAGCCACTTTGGCAAGCGAGTTGGCAACACCTTTGAAATTGCCATCGCCTACCGCTTTGAAAGCATTGACTAAATCCTCGACACCGGGAATCATGTACATTCCTTCAAAGAAAGCATCCAAATACTTACCTTCTCTTAAGTTAACCGCAGTTTGGGCTAAATGTTCGCCTTCGGGGAATCCAGCAACTTTAAATCCTGTAGAAAGCGCTGTTAGGTAGTCGCCTTGCTGCAAACTCCACGCCATGTCTACCCAATTCTTACCATCTGGGAACTTGGCAACATCAAAGCCAGTCGAGAGTGCTTTGAGATATTCGCCCTCCTTGACAGATTGCACCATATCTATCCAATTTTTACCATCTTGGAACTTGGCAACGTCAAAGCCAGTAGAAAGTGCCTTGAGATAATCACCGTCTTTAATAGACCAAGCAGCATCGACCCAACTTTGAATCGTTTGGAAATTGGAGTTTAAGAAAGCACCGATTGCTTTTCGATTCGCTTCCGCAGTTCCGCGCGTACTTAATGAGGTTGAAACATAGGGCGATACCAGTCCTAATGCGGCTAAGAACAGAGTGTAATCTAACTCTTTGTATTGGAAAGCTGGATTGCTCAAATCGAGAACGGAAAGAGAAGAGAATTTAACCCCAGATGCTTTTTGTTCGCCCTTAATTTCCACACCATTCAGCACAGCCAGTCCGTGTTTTTCCCAGACAAAAGGATTAGAGTATGAGGAAAGAACGGCTTGACCGGGCAGGAATGCTTCTCCAGCCATTTGGACGATATCGCCAGATACGACGTAGTGGGTTACATTTTCTGGATTCCCTCCATTGAGGGCAAATTTAAGCGCGATCGAATCATTAATTCCGGGAGAATTAAAGGTGACGGTTTGACCCACTTTATCTGTAAATTCAGCCGCAATTGTTTGAGCTAATGCACCGCCTAAACTGTGACCCACAACATCAGGACGGCGACCTTGCTGATTTTGAGCCGCTAACCAAGCTTCGATCTCATTCTTATTTGCTTGGAATTGACTGTAACCGATGCTAATAGGATTGGCATCTTCCAAAACATCTTTTAACGCTGCGATGCCTTGCCGTTCTGTTGGGCTGCCTCCCGTACCGCGAACGGCAAGAACGGGTGGTTTACTGCCATCTTTTGAAACGAGACCAACGGCATAAAATCCAGTGCTGGGATCGGAAATTACTTTGTCAACTGTGTAACCGGAGTTCAGGACTTCACCGACAGCAAGTTTATTGCCCAAGAGACTGTTATTGTTGAAAGCATCTTCGGCAATAGCAGACACTTCAGGATCTTCGTAGGCAATACCGCGAGCCAGATATTCGTATTCCTTGTGTTTTTGCGGGATAGCTGCGGGGTCTATGCTTTGTCCTGGCAGCGAGTAATCGTCTGTAATAGCATCAAAAACATCCCCTACAAATGTTCCAGCATTGCCCAAACCAGCCGTTTCTAAACCTGCACTCAAAGCTTTCTTGTAGTCGCCATCTTTAACTGCCCAGGCAACGTCTACAAATTGGTCTGCCTTGGGAAATCCAGTGGTTGATAAACCCGTACTCAGAGCTTTTTTGTAGTCACCATCTTTGATAGCCCAGGCAACGTCTACAAATTTGTCGGCATTATTAAACCCTGTACCCGACAACCCTGCACTTAAAACATCCTTCCAGTCGCCATCTTTCATCGCCCAGGCAACATCTACAAAGGTGTTGGCTAGCTGATCTTTTACCTCAAGCTCTTTGAGGATATCTTTCAAGGCTGTCTTGTAGTCTTTGTTGATAATTCCCCAGCTGACATCTACTAGGATATTGACCAGCGTATCTGGAACAGCAGAGCCACCGGGTATTATACCTAGCACTCCATTGATAGCGTTCTTGACAACCTGTTTCCAATCTCCTCCAATCAGGGCAATCAATCCCTCTATGCCATTGACAACAGTGCCGACAACTGGAATTTTCTTTAAGACATCGAGGACAGCACCAACGTCTATGCCGTCGAGGGAAGTTTTAAGTTTGGCCGCGAGGTCATCTGCTAATTTTTTGACAGGGTTATTTTTATCCAAAAACTCCTTAAAGTTTTTACTCTGTTTCTTAAGGTCGTCAATGCTCTTGGGAATGCGATTACCTACTTCTTCAGCTACCTTACTGATAGCAATCCAACCTTTTTCCAAGCTCTTTTGCACAGAATTGACAGCATTGTTAGTTTCGTTCCAAGCATCAGTCACCCAACCCGTCACTGAATTGGCAGTTGCTATAGTGGCGTTCCAGGTTGCTGCGGCTGTGTTTGTGACATAATCAGCAGCATTTACGAAACTATTCCAGCCGTTACTAATTGCACCGTCTATTGAGGTAGCAGCACTACCAATAGCATTCCAACCATCATCAAGTTTTTCTCGAACGTAGTTAGCAGCATTCCACGTTTCCGATGCAAACTTGCTATTGAGCTGTTGTAGATAAACATCGGCATTTTGCATCGCTTGACTAGTCTCTTGGGCGACTTTATCGAGAACTGTCACCGCACTGTCAAGCGATCGCCAGGTGCTGTTTGTCAAATCTCTTGCCCACTGCGGGAAGGGGTTGGAAGAACTACCACCACCTGAACCGCCAGAATTTCCAAACAATCCTCCAACTACTGCACCTGTTACAGGATCGCCTAAAACAGCACCAATTCCTGCACCTACAACAGCACCTCCCAAACTCCAAGCGGCTCGTTCTGTAGCAATACTACTCCCTGTACTACTCCAAACTGTACCTGTCATCTTGGCTTCCAGATCGTAGTAGTAGTACAAGTTGTAGAAGTCTTTCCAGTAAGCTTCTGGGATGCCATAAGTTCTCAGAGTATTTTCAACCAGATCAAAGTTAGCAGGCTTGTAGGTTTCTGGTTCAGTTGCTTTCGCCAAATGCACCCCCGCCGTAATATTTAGCAGCCCCAAACCTGTTTTAGTATCCCAACCTGGCGTATCCAAGTCAGTCGCCGTGCGGCGAATAATATCCATCACTTGGGTGTAGTTCAAATTGGGGTTCGCAGCCCAAATTAGAGATGCTGCACCTGTAACTTTAGCTGCTGCTACCGATGAACCAACAGCACCATTACTAGCAGTTCCCTGTGCCAAGATGTCAACACCCTTGCCGTAGTTGGAATAATCAATTTCCCCATAGCTGGAATAATCTGCCCGTTGCCAACCTTCAGCAGCACCCGCGACCAGAATATTGTCAAACTCTTTAGTTGCTTGACTTAGAGCAGACATGAGATCGTTTTGATTTCCTGTTGCGGCAACAACTAACACATTATTCTGCTGGGCATAAGTTAGAGCCGCTCTTTCTAAAGCAGTCAATTCGTGGCGCGTGACAACAATACCATCAGGTAAAGTCTGAGTCAGGTCGAAGCTGAGGTTAACTACAGAATTTGGTTGTCTTGATGCTTTGGCAGTATCAACAAACTCAATCAATGACTGTGCCCAATCGTTTGAATCAACAGCACCTCCTAGCCAAATCGGTGACTTATCATTGATGCCATCAATCCCAATGTTGTTTTTACGAGTCGCACCAATAATCTCTAGGATTTTAGTACCGTGATCGTTTCGCCACGATTCCCCAGAATCCAGCAAGGGGTTTTCGTCACCACCAACTAAATCTTTACCCAGTGTAATCCGCGAGTAGTCAATGTCTGGATTTTCGGCACTAAAACCCGTGTCAATAACGCCAATGAGTGGCAAACCGGATTTTGCATTATCGGGGGTGTTGTACCAACGACTTTCAGAGGTGGCGATTTTTGCCCAAACATCAATTTGAGCTTGAGTATCGTCAACTGAATCCTTCCAAGAATTAGTAATTGCGCTATACTGATTCCAAGCATCACTCATAACCTGCTGGCGAGTGCTGTCTTGCTCTTGATAATGAGTCCAAGCATCCGCCATAACAGCATCAGTATAGTTATCCAGAGCGTAGTATTGATTCCAAGCATCGTTTATTACCCCCGTTTGATAATCATTCATGCTGTTATATTGACTCCAAGCATCATTTATCATCCCAACTCGGTAGTTATCCAAATCGCGGTAGCCGTTCCAAGCATTGCTGATAACGGCATCCGTGTAGGAATCAAAGCTGTTATACTCACTCCAAGCATTGTCCACAACTTCAACTCGATAGTCATTCCACGCCCGGTAGCTGCGGGAAGCATTATTTAAGGTTGTATTTCTGTCCGTGGCATTGTTGTTATAATCGATTACAGCATTATTCACTAGAGAGTCGCTGTAGTTGCTGAGGGCATCATACTCGTTCCATGCTGCATCTCCTACACCATATTGATTAAATTCATCTACAACATGGTTGGTACGATCGATCATCCAGTTTTCAATCCTGACGATCTCATTCCAGTTATGGTTCGTCCATCCATACATCCAGTCGGAAACGCGATTGATTTCATTTGCCGTGTATGCTGCCCAGTCGTACATATACTGTCCGCTACCCGATATTTCATTGTTGAGGTAGTTATCCCAGGCATTTATGTAGTCCGTGTTGCTGGAGAGATTTTGCCAGATATCCCAAGCTTGGTTGTATGTGGAGCTATCGATAGAAGAGATTTCTCCTTGTAAATAGTTCGTCCAAGCATTCATATAATCTCCAATGCTGGAAATTTGATTGCCTAGATAATCTACCCAAGCATTCATGTAGTTTCCATTACTCGATAGATTGTTCCCGATATCGGGAACTTGATTGTAGATAGAGTTCCCCGCATCGCTCAGTTCATTTTGAAGACTGTGTAACTCTTGCTCTCCACTTGCTTCTAATTTGGTCATTTGGGAGTTTGCTTGTTTTAGCCACTCGTTAACGACTGTTTGGGGTGTAACAACTGACTCTGTAATTGTTACTTGTACGGGGGAGGCGATCGGCCCTTTTCCCTCATCATTACTAGCTGAATTTTCTACCACGGTTGGTTGTGGGATGGAGCCTGAATTACTGTCTGCTGAAGTGGGCGCGATCGCTGCTGTTACCTCACCTTCACTTGGCGCAGTTTCCCCTAAAGTTGGCTGTGTGGTGGATGTCGAGCTATTGTCTTGAGTTGAAGGGGCGATCGCTCCTATCTCCTCACCCTCTTTTCCAACAGTCTCCACTACAGGTGGCGGGGTATTAGAAGCTGAATTATTATTTTGGGTTGTGGACGTGAGCTCATCGGAGTTGGTAGAAGTTACATCAGTTTCCGTTTTAGCAGGATCGGATGTTGCGGTGGCTGGAGTGACGACGGGGATATCTGATTTTGATAATTCAGACGCGATCGCCACTGAATTATTATCCGTTACTACTGCTGAATCGGAAGTTTTGGGAGTATCGGAGGCGATCGCTCCTTCATCCCCTGTGACGCTAGATGAAGATTCGGTTGTTACAACTGGCTTTTCTAACGATACTGGTGTGGTTGATCCAGAGTCAAGCGGTGCGATCGCTTTATTTTCACTCTCAGAAGTTACCGCTGCTTTATCTGTGACAGGGGAAGTTTCCTCAACGGAAACTGATGGTTTCTCGATCGCAGGTGCGAGCTCATCGGAGTTGGTAGAAGTTACGTCAGTTTCAGTTTTAGCAGGATCGGATGTTGCGGGTGCAGTGACAACAGGGGTGTCTGATTTTGATACTTCAGAGGCGATCGCTCCTGTTTTGCTAGCGTTATCTACCTGATTATCTGTATTGCCGAAAACGCTATCATACAACTCATCTGTGACCAACTCCCCGACTTTGGGATTCTCCGGTGTGACGTAAGCTTTAGCATACTCAGTCAACGCTTTCCCCAAGTTAGTTGAACGCCACTCTTTCTTTGGATTGATGACGCTATCTATACTGACTGCGCTCCCCGTTGCACCCCGCACCTGGAAGATAATGTCATTGTAGTCGCTATCTGTACCTGGCTTGTCTACCCGCAAATCTTCCATGACAAAGGTATTTCCTATACCCGTGACATCGGCAATTTGCCCAGTCATAAAGCTACCATTTGGGTTAGCCATTGGCAGGGAAAATAAAGGCCGTGCGTCATCACCTGTTGCAGACTTGTTTGCAACTTGCTGTAAGTTAGCTCCGTTAGGGACTAAGATAAAAGCAAACGTATCCCCTGGAAGCATTGTCAAGGTTTTAACGCCTTTATACTCGCCTTGATTGCGGTTGATGTCGTCAGGGAGGTCGCCATTAAATCTGGCTCCTTCAGTAGCATCGTTAATGACGACATAACCCAAATTAGAATTACTTACCGCTCTGCGTGCAGCCTCAGTAATAAAAGCATCTGAGTTTTGAGCTAATTTCTCCATTCCCTCTAGATTAAAAATCCCTAACTCTCCCTCATATCCACCTCCGTCAAACAGGTAATCAATCCCAACATTGCCAGTTTCACCAACTTTAAATACCCCTGTGTTAAATGTAAAGCTTTGAGATGTAGTGACAACGGGGGTATCGGATTTTGATACTTCAGAGGCGATAGCTCCAGAATTATTATTGGTTACTACTCCTGAATCGGGATTTTTGCCAGTAGAAGTATCGGATACGATCGCTCCTTCATCCCCTGTGACGCTAGATGAAGACTCGGTTGTCACAACTGGCTTTTCTGACGATACTGGTGTGGTTGAGCCAGTGTCAAGCGGTGCGATCGCTTGATCTTCACTCTCAGAAGTTACCGCTGCTTTATTTGTGACAGGGGAAGTTTTCTCAATGGAAACTGATGATTTCTCAATCGCTGGTGCGAGTGCCTCTGAGTTGGTAGAAGTTACGTCAGTTTCAGTTTTAGCAGAATCAGATGTTGCAGGTTCAGTTACAACGAGGGTATCTGATTTTGATACTTCCGATGCGATCGCGACTGAATTATTATTGGTTACTACTCCTGAATCTGGATTTTTGGGAGTAGAAGTATCAGATACGATCGCTCCTTCATCCCCTGTGACGCTAGATGAAGACTCGGTTGTCACAACTGGCTTTTCTGACGATACTGGTGTGGTTGAGCCAGTGTCAAGCGGTGCGATCGCTTGATCTTCACTCTCAGAAGTTACCGCTGCTTTATCTGTGACAGGGGAAGTTTCCTCAATGGAAACTGATGATTTCTCAATCGCTGGTGCGATCGTTTTATTTTCAGTTGAAGTAATGGAAGTGTCTGGCGTCTTAGATTGACTTGTTGCTGGCGTAACGTTTTCTTTTGGCTGTTCCGTATTATTAAGTGTTTCGCTTTGAGGAGCAGAAGGATTCGTTAATGAGTCCGGTTTTGAATTATCTATTACCGCTTCGTTTACTTTTAAGCCTGTTAGGGTATCGATTCCTGTATCGGATGTACTAGATTGAGATTTTAAATCATTTGAAAAAATACTTGTTTTTGTGGTGCTAGAGTTGGGCAAAATTACATTATCGATCTCCTCATTTTTTAAGTCTAAAATACTTGGCAGTTTATCTTTGATAGTGGCTGAATAGTTAGCAATCAATGAACTGTTAACAGAGCTGACATTGTTTATTTTATCTGATGCTAGTGCGAGTGCATTTGTCGAGCCTATTACTGCATCTAGATTGCTCTTTTCCTTGTCAAATTTAAGTGTAGCGTTGTAATTAATTAATTCGTCCACGGTAGATTCCCTCTGATTTATCTGCGTTGAATGGGTGGTTTTAGTGAATTTATCCTTGCCTGACTTTCAAGAAGTAATTTTTTAATAAGCATTGCAATAAAATTAAGCAGCTCTTGCAATGCCCATTACTACCTGACAATGAAACTGCATTAGATATGCACACTTTTGATAGCTATTACTCTTAATATTGCAATTCACTGGTTAAATTTTCCTCGATTCAGTAATAACACTGATGCGCCGATCGTGTCTGTGAGTAAAAGTTATAAATAGTTATATCGTGGCTCCAAACTCTACCGAGTTTTTAAGTATAATGGTCTAAACGCGTGCAATTGGGGACAGGAACCACGACCCTTGCGCTAACAAACCGGATAATTTTAGATAAATGACTATTGAAGAAGCACTGCTTTTCCTCGACTCAGTTCTCAAACAAGAGCATCTCAACGATATTCACATACTGGTATTGCGGCAGACTTGGGAAGGACACTCTTATCCACAGATTGCCAAAAGCGCGGGTTATGATGCCGAATACATTAAGTTTGTTGGCTTTCAGTTATGGCAAGTTCTCAGTCGGCTATTCGGAGAAAAAGTCACAAAGAGTAATGTTCAGTCAGTTATGCGACGGAAAGCGCAACAGGCACAAGTAACTGTCGCACTACCAAATAGCCAAATTAGTCACAATATAAATAAACAAATCCATTGGAGTGGTGCGATCGCCGATCGAGTTGCAACTCATGTAACCAAACTCAACAAAAGTATTAATTGGGGAGAAGCAATAGATGTTTCTATTTTCTACGGACGTACACAGGAATTAGCTTTATTAGAACAGTGGCTGATCGGTGATCGCTGCCGCCTAGTGACACTGTTGGGGATGGGTGGCATTGGTAAAACCTCTCTCTCTATCAAGGTAGCAGAACGCGTCCAAGAGCAATTTGATTATATTATCTGGCACAGTCTCTGCAATGCTCCATCGCTCCTCGACTTGTTGGCAGAACTGATTCAATTTCTCTCGAACCAACAGGAAACAAATTTACCGGAAACTGTGGATGCTGGAATCTCGCGCCTGATGCACTATCTGCGACAGCATCGGTGTCTTTTAATATTGGATAACTTCGAGTCAATTCTACAGGAAGAAGAACGCACGGGTTGTTATCGACAGGGATATGAAGGCTACGATAAACTTCTGCGATGCGTAGCCGAAATCAACCATAAAAGTATCCTGCTATTAACCAGTCGAGAAAAACCAATCGGTTTAGCCGCTAAAGAAGGTAAAAATTTGCCAGTTCGTTCATTACAACTGACAGGTTTAACAACCCCAGCAGCACAGGAAATTGTCCAAGGTATTGCTTTTTTTCAAGGATCAGACTGCGAATGGGATATGTTGATATCCCACTATGCTGGAAATCCGTTAGCCTTAAAAATGGTTGCTCCAGCCATCCATGATTTTTTTGATAGTAGCCTGACCAGATTTTTAGAACTCTTAAATCAAGGAACTTTAGTATTTGATGATATTCGGAACTTATTAGACCGACAATTCAATCGTTTATCATATCTAGAAAAAAAGGTGATGTACTGGCTGGCGATCGAGCGCGAGCTAGTCTCGCTGACAGAATTACAACAAGATTTAGTTTCAAAATTAACTGTCAAAGAATTACTAGAGGTTTTAGGTTCTCTCGTTAGACGTTCTCTCATCGAAAAAACCTCAGACGGCTACACTCAACAGCCCGTCGTCATGGAATACATGACGGAACGATTAATCGAAAAAGTCTGCACTGAGATAACCAGCAGCGAAATTGACCTTCTCAGAAACCATGCTCTTCTCAAAGCTACAGCTAAAGAATACCTTAGAGATACGCAAGCTCGTCTTATCCTTAAACCTATTGCCGAACGACTGCTTTTTACTTTTGAACGCCAGCAACTTCTCGAGAGCAAACTCAAACCAATTCTAGCATCGCTGCGCGGTAAACCAACCATAGAAACTGGCTATGCTGCGGGTAATATTATAAATTTATTGCGTCAGATGCAGCCAGATTTAAGCGGTTGGGATTTTTCTAATTTGACCGTTTGGCAAGCTTATTTACCCGATACGAATTTGCATCAGGTAAACTTTGCTGGGGCTAATTTAGCTAATTCCGTTTTCACTGAAGTTCTGGGAAGCGGTTTGTCAATCGCTTTTAGCCCGGATGGACAACTTTTAGCAATGGGCGATACAAATGGTGAGATTCACTTGTGGCAAATGCCAGAAGTTAGACTGCTGAGAACTAGCAAAGAATACGGCAGCATCGTGTTATCAGTCGCTTTTAGTCCGGATGGGAAAACTCTTGCTACTGGCGGTAGTAACGGGACGATTCGTTGCTGGGATGTTAGCAGTTGGTCTATCCGTCAAATATTGCAGGGAAATACTAGCCCTGTGCTGGGAGTGGCTTTTAGTCCTGATGGCAAGATGCTTGCTAGTAGCATCGGTGATGGAAATGTGCGTTTCTGGGATTGGAGTCATGGACGATGCTTGCTAACTTTGCAAGCACACAAAAGTCAGGCTTGGTCGATCGCATTTAGTCCTCAAGGTAATATTTTAGTTAGTGGCGGTGATGACGGAATACTTAAACTTTGGGATATTGCTACGGGACAATGCCTGAAAATGTTTCAGAGTGACAGTCGTCAAATTCGATCGGTTACTTTTAGTCTGGATGGTAAAACTGTAGCCTGTGGCGGTGCTGATGCTTCGATCGCCCTGTGGGATATTAACACGGGTGAAGTCTTGAGGATTTGCTCTGGACACTCACAAATAGTAGTGTCTGTTGCCTTTAGTCCTGACGGTCAGATTTTAGCAAGTTGCAGCGAAGACAGCACGGTGAGATTGTGGGAGGTAATATCGGGTAAGTGTCTAAAAACGCTGCAAAAACACACCAGTCGGGTTTCAGCCGTCGCGTTTAATCCTGATGGCAAAACTTTAGCTAGCACTGGTGAAGACTGTACGGTGAGACTGTGGGATGTTAAAACAGGTCATTGTCTGAAAACAGTATTGGGGCAAAGCAATCCAGTAAATTCGGTAGTTTTCTCGCCCGATGGCCAAACTTTAGCTAGTAGCGATCGCGCCGTGAGATTATGGAATATCAAAACGGGGAAATGTATTAAAAGCATAGAGGATGGACATACTAATCGATTGAAATCGATTGCCTTTAGTCCGAATGGGGACTTGTTGGCGAGTGGATTCTCTGACACTACTGTTAGGTTATGGGATGCTATGACAGGAGAATGCCTAAAAAGCTTAGAGGGTCATTCTGCTTGGGTTTGGGGAGCCACCATCAGTCCCGACGGTAAGATATTGGCAAGTTTCAGTGCCGATCGGACTATCAAACTATGGGATATTAGCACAGGGCAATGTCTTTATAGTTTTACTGAGCATCAGAGTTGGGTGATGGGAGTTACTTTTAGTCCTTCAGGTAATATCCTGGCTTCTGCGAGTACCGATAATACGGTGAAGTTATGGGATATCAGTACAGGGAAAGTCTTAAGAACTTTGATGGGAAATAGCAGTTGGGTTTGGTGTGTTGCCTTTAATCCTGACGGTAATATCCTCGCAAGCAGCAACACTGACGGTAGCATCAACTTTTGGGATATCAATACCGGAGAATGTCTGACCAGTCTGGAGGGACATGGGGGTATTGTGTCATCTATAATTTTCAGTCCTGATAGTACATACTTGGCGAGTGGCGGTCATGACCAAACTATACGAGTTTGGGATGTTAGCACGGGTAGATGTTTGCAAGTTCTCGAAGGACATAACCATTGGGTATGGTCAGTTGCTTTTAGTCCAGATGGTCAGACCCTTGCTAGTAGTAGCCAAGATGAGACGATTAAGCTTTGGGATGCAGTGACGGCTAAGTGCATCAAAACCTTACCAATTCCCAAACCTTATGAAGGCATGAAAATGACAGGTGTTAAAGGTTTAACTGAGGCGACTATTGCGACGCTCAAAACACTGGGGGCAGTTGAAGTAAGTTGATCGCGACTTATACCAAATCCGGGTTTACTACCCCTTTTTTTTGTATTATTTGTCATTGCGAGGAAGGAAGCAATTGCAGAGACTAAGCGATTGCTTCCTTCCTCGCAATGACGGAGGGTTCGTGATGATATTAAACCCGGATTTGGGAGCGGGCGACTACATTGGAGGGGGTGGGGCGTCTTGAATTTTAGCCAGTGCTGCTTTCATTTCAGGAGTGGCTAGCAACTTTTGGGTATCTGCGATTAAACGATCGCCCCAGAGGTTTTCTTTGAGATATTCTACGGTAGCATAGCGTTTGTCTAGTTTCAAAGCTGCTTCTCCCATCGCTAAGCCTTTTTCTTTGTCACCTTTTGTGTACAATGCTACTGCTAGAGCTAGCATTGATTCGGCTGCTTTGTTGTCGATCGCGATCGCCTGTTCCCAGCGTTTGATGGCGCTATCAACATCTCCCATTTCGTATTTGACTAATCCGATATTGTTAATAGCCGGCCACAGGTTTTTTTCTAAAGCAAAGGCTTTTTCATATTGGGCGATCGCCTGATCGAACCGCTTCAGCTTGTAAAAAGCATTGCCTAAATCAAATAATGCACCTGGAGTGTCTGGTTTTAACTTTAACCCTGCTTGCAAATATTCGACTGCTTTCTCGTAGTTCGCTTTCCGAAAGTGAGCTTCTCCCAAGACAAATTTAATTGATGGATTTTCTGGTGACAGAGATTGAGCTTGCCCCAAAGCTTCAATGCCTTTGTCAAGCTGCTCGACTTGAAGGTACAAGCTGCCTAACAAAGTCCAAGTTTGAGCATTTTTGGGGGCTAACTGTGTGGCGAGTTCGGCTCTAGGTACGGCGAGTTGGTACTGCTGCAGCCTGGCTAGCTGGACGGCTTCTTCTGCAAGGCTCAAGGCTGTTTGTTCAAGTTGGGCCGAGTCGATTTGCAGGGTGTAAGGCAGGAGTGCCTGTGCGACAGCAGGCTCGGGCATTGTCCACAAACCGAGTGCGAGTAGCAGAGATATTAAAGGAATGCGATTAGGCACTGTACAGCCCCAGAAAAAAATATAAGGGTTTCTCGATCGCCTATAATAACTCATATTTTTGAGTTTTGATATTGCTTCTTGACTCGCCACACTTCTGGGTTTTCATTTAAATACTTTTCAAATTATATTTACACTCAGGGTAGTCGTTTTTATTCACTGTTTTATAGAGCACCGATCGCCTCACTACAAACAAGCAAAATTATGAGTTATTATAAACTTGATTGAGTTAACAAATAACGCTTCGCGGTTGACAGTTAAAGAGTTACCCAATTCTGTTTTCTCTCATAATAATACTTGATTTTTTTATGGTTAATAAGCGAGTTTATTCCTCTCTACAAACCTGGTAAATTGTTTATTTTCAGGAACTTGAATGCGTTAATAAACTCTGTTGAATTTTGTCTAACAATTGTGCTGCTGATAAGGAAGAAGGCAAAATTTTAGCAGATACTTCTTGCAGTAGAAAGTCGATCGCCTCGGATTCCGAATTTACAGCATATCGATAATCCCAGACTAAAATCGGCAGTTTTACTGCCATTTGGCGCAGGTTCGATAGCGCCTGCAACATAGCGGGGGATTCTGAGGGGGCATCTCGCAAACACAGCAAAACTAAGTCAACGCTTTGATATTGCAACTGCTGCAAAACTTCTGTCCAGCAGGAAGCGATCGACCCTCGAAATCCTGCTGTGTGGATGTACTGAATCAAAGCTTGAAAGTTAGGAGTAGAAAACTGGGAATTGGGGAGGGGAATCTCGGCATTTGTCGATCGATCGCAATGTTCCAATTCTTCCGTCGGGTTTCCCCCAGAAGTTCGGTGCAAATCCGGTAAAGTCGAAATGTCGGCAAATAAAATGCTGGGCTTCCAACTCATGCCCGCAGCAACTTGAATCACTTGCCACAAAGCACTTGGCATTAACCCGGTTGGTGAAGTTTCACTGTCGTCGGGACTCCTAGTGGCTAAACAGGGAAATACCGACAATCCTTTGACTTGATTTGCCAGTTGCGTAGTTGGGGGGTCTAAAGTCACCAAGGGGAGAGAACCCAAATTTCGAGACCGACTTAACTGTTCGATAAAAGCTAAGGGGTTTTGCAGTGCACTTGTACCGTCCAAGACGATCGCGTCGGGCCGCCAAATTCTGGCCACGAGTTCTGCTTGGCCGAGGTCGTCTGCTTCTAAAACCCGACAGTAGTTGGGGTTGAGCAGTAAAGCGGAACCTTGAGAGGAACCGTTTTGCGGGCTGAGCCACAACACAGTTAAAGAACTCCTTACTTTGGGGCTACTAGCATTACTGTGACCGATCAAGTCTGCCAGCAGCCGCCGCAAAGCGGGTTCTTCCACCGGCAAGCTCAAAAAGCCTTCGGCTCTGTTGACACTGGCCCGTTCTTTTTCGCCTCTGGTGGCCGTGACGATCGCCGGAATCGATCGGGTATCCGGGTCACTCTTGAGCAGGGTCAGCACGTCCCAACCCGACAGCAGCGGCAGCAGCGGGTTGAGGAAAATCGCTTCTGGACTGAACCTGCGAGCTTTTTCCAGCGCTTCGGTGCCCGAACGGGCGACTATTACTTGGTAGCCCAAACCTGAGATGACGTTGGTTAAATCTTCGATATATTTGGGAACTGCTTCGACTATTAATACTAAACGAGAGCGAGAATTGGCGATCGGAGTCGGATATTGGGGTTTTAATAATTCTGCCTCGGCAGCTCCAGGTACCGGGACTTCTTCGCTGCTATTTCCCGGAGGATTTGGTGGCAGCAACAGGGTAAATTGAGAGCCTTGGTTTTCTGAGGAAATAAACGAAACGTCCCCGCCGTGGAGCCGAGCTAGGCGTTGAGTCAGTACCAGTCCCAGTCCGGTTCCTTGAAAGCGCCTGGTGAGGGGGCTTTCTAGCTGTTGGAATTTCTGAAAGATTAGGTGCTGTTTCTCGGCGGGGATGCCGATGCCCGTGTCCGAAACTGTGAATGCGATCCAGCCTTCCCAAACATTTACTTTCAATCCGATTTTGCCGCCGATCTCGGTGAATTTTAGGGCATTGGAAAGGAGATTAACCAACATTTGCCGCAGCCGCAGTTCGTCAGCAATTAAGTGGCTCAGTCCCGGTTCTATTTCGAGTGTAAACTCTATTTGGGCGGATGGTTCTGCGTTTGCTGTACCGTCAGTTTTGCTCGGGGCGGGAGGGTTTTTTTCTTCTTGCTGTTGCAGTTGTTTTGCTTGTTCAAAGGCTCTTTGGCAGGTTGATGCTATTTCGACTGGTTCGGGAATTAGTTCTAGCTGCCCGGTTTCCATCCGGGTCAAGTCTAATATATCGTTAACTATTGTCATCAAATGCCGCCCGCTTTTATGGATTAGTTTGGCGTAGCGTGTTTGGCGGTCGTTTAGTTCTCCGATCAATTTATCTTTGAGGAGGCTTGACAAACCTAGCACGGCGGTGAGCGGGGTTTTTAGTTCGTGGCTGATGCAGGATAAAAATTCGTCTTTTAGTCGGTTGAGGTGAATTAAATCTGCGTTTTTCGCTGCTAGTTCTTTGGCGACTAAATGTTCTTCGGTAACATCTTGGCCCATTACTAAAATTAGCTTGTCTGAGAGCGGCTGTTTGACAAATTGCCAGATCCGTTCTTGACCTTTTTGTACGGGGCACTCGCAAATGTAGGTGTCTGGTTTGCCGGCGGTGGGGCACCAAGCTGGAGCGGTTAATGTTGAGGGGGAGGCGGCAGCGTACAGGGGCAGCGGGCAACTGGTGGCTGCTGTTGAATCGCGCTCGCTCGATCTACTTGCTCCTACTAGGCTCCTGCATTCTTTGGTGATGCCCTCTAACTCCACGCTCTTGTATTCGCTTGTTAAATGGCTTGGTTTGCGGGGCGAGTGTTTACCCAAATTTGCTGCTGGTTCTGGAACTGGTTCTGGGCCTGCTCCCAGCAAAATCCGCCACGCTGCGTTTTGGCTGACTATTTGTGCGGTGGGGGTTTGCAATCTTAGGGGCAGGGGCAGTTTTTCCAGTAGTTCGACTAGGGAGTTCAGGTTTTCCGAAGGTTTCAATCCTGCTTCTAGAAAGCGCACTTGAGCGTCTAGGACCGTGGCGATTGCTTCGGAAATTGGTTTTTTTAATTCGATTTCTTTGACGGCTGTTGCCGGCTCTGTGAGGCTGCAGAGCGAGCTGCTGTTGAGTGCGGCGAATTGCAGCAGGCTCAGGCTGTCTAGCATTCCTAAAAATTGACCGCTGGCATCTGTGAGGGCGATCGGAGTGTTTGAGGAAATGCCGACGGTTTGGCGGTTTGGCCCGGCTGGGGTGTTTTGTTCCTCTGTTTGCAGGTACTGCCAGAATTCCCTGACGCTCATAGCGGCGGGTAATGCCATGACTGGTTCGATCGCGATCGGGCTTTCTGACAAAGGTTGCTGCCCGTCGTTTGTGCGATCGGCTCCCCAAGCCCAAAGGCTGCGGAGGTACACTAATCCCAGCGGCTGTAGCTGTTCGTTGACTACTGCGACTCGATCGCAGTTGCAGGAGCTGAAAATTGACTGCAGCGATTCTAGCGCAGCCGTTTGGTGGCACAACGGCACTGGCTCGATAAAATTTTTGAGACTGGGGGTGGTGAGTGGCATAACAAACCTGAGAGTCTGCTCGCGAGAGCAGTAATATTTTTGATGCTCAATGTAGCTGCGAATTTCTGTATCTTATTTGTTTTATATCAGTTCGCTATCAGGCTTGATATCTGCACCGAGACCGGGGAGTTCGATGCCTACGCCTGATTTGAGGCGACTAGCAATTATTTTAAGGCTTAAGCTTAATTGCAGAAATCACGCTCAGGGTGCTTGACACAAAAACCACAGAGTACACTTTGATTCTTCCTTTGGTAGAAGCGCATCACTTATTTTGCGGTTAAGATTGGTTAAAATAAATATTGAGATGATTGTTAAAATGTTAAGTTTTTTATAAAGGAGATATCAACTCTGAGCGAGCCAGCACTTTCAGGCAACTTAGGTGGTGCACCTACAGCTTTGCTTCCTCAACTGTCTATCGGTATTTTTGTCCGCTCTGAGGAAATCGCAGCCTCTGCGATCGAGCTTTTGAGAGGCGAACGCTATGCTTTAACGCACATTAAGTCGGCAGTGGAGCTTTTGGGGTTCCTTAAGCACAATTATCACCTTGATTGTTTGGTTTTGGAGGTGGATGGGGATCTGCGATCGCTTCTAGGCAAGCTGCAAGAACGATCGATCTTTTTGCCTGCTGTGATTTTTTCGCCTCACCCGCAAGATTGCAGGCCCGAAGCACCATATTCAGAGGGTTTTGAGGCCGCAGCCAGTACCCCCAACAAGAGTCAAGACGAAAGCTGTGCTTTTTTTTATCACCCTGCTGAGGTGCAACTGGCAATCGCTCGATCGAGCGAAATAGCTGCCGGTATCGATCGGGCAATCGCACAATTTCTGAAGCTTTCAACTCCGGTTCCTGTCAATTACCAATCCGTAACGGTCGATGCGACAGCCCAATTGACGGCTCAAAGTTTGCTCAGCCGACAGCAGCGACGGCTGGCGGAAAAATTACGGGAGCGATTAGGATACTTAGGTGTGTATTATAAAAGAAATTCCCAGATTTTTTTGAGAAATCTGTCGGGACCAGAGAAACAAAAGTTTTTGGAGCAACTCAAGTCAAGTTATCGCGACATCGTTTTGAATTATTTTTCTCAAGATACTGCGGTCAACAATCAAATAGATGAATTTGTGAATTTGGCTTTTTTTGCTGACGTTCCCGTGACTCAAATTGTAGAAATTCACATGGAATTGATGGACGAGTTTGCTAAACAGCTAAAAATAGAAGGGCGCAGCGAGGAAATATTGCTCGATTACCGCTTGACTCTGATTGACGCGATCGCTCATATGTGCGAGATGTATCGGCGATCGATTCCGAAAGAGACCTCTCAAGGTAGAAGGTAGAAGGGATTCGGCATAATTTAAGAAAGAAAAGGTAGAAGGTAGAATCTAACAAAAAAGAAAGGAGCCGACAAACGGTCGCGCGAGGCAGAGGCGGAAATTATTATAAAATAACAAAGAACAGCGGATTTAAGACAAATAACAACTACAACTAACATCTGACAACTAATACTCAACATTTAAAAAAGTTCATGAGTCCTCTGAAGAAAACCTACGTTCTCAAGCTGTACGTTGCGGGGAATACTCCCAACTCAGTGCGAGCTTTGAAAACCCTAAAGGACATCCTAGAACAAGAATTTCAAGGCGTCTACGCGCTGAAAGTCATAGATGTTCTCAAAAATCCTCAGCTAGCAGAAGAGGACAAAATATTGGCAACCCCGACGCTGGCCAAAATCCTGCCACCACCGGTGCGAAAAATTATTGGCGATTTGTCCGATCGTGAGAAAGTTCTGATAGGATTAGATTTGCTCTATGAAGAACTTCGCGAAGAAGACCTGAATTCATAAGATAATCAGGTGAGAGTAAGTCGATTTTAGATTTAAGACTTCGGTTGGCGTGAAACGTTCGGCGAGCGCTCAGTCGAAGCGTCGAGTCGTGCTCAGTCGAACGATTTTAGATTTTAGATTTAGTCAACAGATGAATCTGGGAGGTTGAACACAAGTCTAAAATTTTTATCTTTCCACGACAGGAGTACGTGGCACGGTATCGGTTTTTGGGCGGGGTCATTAGTCAGCAGTCAGCAGTAATTAGTTATTGAGCAAGAGCCAAAACTAAAAGCTGGGTACAAAGACTCATGATCGGCGGTTAATGAGTGACAACTAAAGAATACTGAGAGTTGACAAAAATCGACATGAATGAAATTAGTCAAACGGTTAAACGAGAAGGATTGGTAACGGCAGGAGTTGAAAAAATTCGCACGATGATTGAGGGTTTTGATGACATCAGTCACGGCGGAATGCCGCTCGGCCGAACCACCCTAGTCAGCGGCACATCAGGAACGGGAAAAACTTTATTTGCCGTACAATTTCTCTATAATGGAATTACCCATTTTGACGAAGCAGGAGTTTTCGTAACTTTTGAAGAATCTCCGACAGATATTATTAAAAATGCTTGCAGTTTCGGTTGGGATCTGGCACAGTTAATCGAGGAAGGCAAGCTATTTATTTTGGATGCTTCCCCCGATCCAGAAGGTCAAGATATCGTAGGAAATTTTGATTTATCAGCCTTAATTGAGCGAATTCAGTACGCCATTCGCAAGTACAAAGCCAAGCGGGTTTCAATAGATTCTGTTACCGCCGTATTTCAGCAGTACGATGCTGCATCGGTGGTGCGCCGAGAAATTTTTCGCTTAGTTGCGCGCCTCAAACAAGTCGGAGCAACTACAGTTATGACGACGGAACGGGTGGAAGAATACGGCCCGGTAGCTCGGTTTGGAGTGGAAGAGTTTGTGTCGGATAATGTGGTGATTGTTCGCAACGTATTGGAAGGAGAACGCCGCCGCCGCACCATCGAAATTTTGAAGTTGCGGGGTACAACTCATATGAAGGGCGAATATCCTTTTACTATGACTAATGACGGAATTAATATTTTCCCATTGGGGGCGATGCGATTAACTCAAAAGTCTTCCAACGTGCGGGTTTCTTCGGGCGATAAAACTCTCGACGAGATGTGCGGCGGCGGCTTCTTCAAAGACTCGATTATTTTGGCTACGGGTGCAACGGGAACCGGCAAAACGCTCTTAGTGAGCAAGTTCTTGCAGAATGCTTGTATGAACGGCAATCGGGCGCTGCTGTTTGCCTATGAAGAGTCGCGGGCTCAGTTGTTCCGCAATGCTTATTCTTGGGGCATTGATTTTGAGGAAATGGAACAGAAAGGAATGCTGAAGCTGCTGTGTACTTACCCGGAATCTGCCGGTTTGGAAGACCACTTGCAGACTATTAAATCAGAAATTGCGGAGTT
Organism: Microcoleus sp. Pol12A5; assembly: GCF_036701435.1. Classification (NCBI taxonomy): domain Bacteria; kingdom Bacillati; phylum Cyanobacteriota; class Cyanophyceae; order Oscillatoriales; family Microcoleaceae; genus Microcoleus; species Microcoleus sp. Pol12A5. The sequence goes on along the minus strand of NZ_JAUBQU010000075.1, from coordinate 4,781 downwards.
CAAACCTTCTCGAATTGCTATAGACTCGCTGTCGGCCTTAGCTAGAGGTGTTAGCAATAATGCTTTCAGGCAATTTGTGATCGGAGTGACAGGTTTTGCGAAGCAGGAAGAAATAACTGGCTTTTTTACGAATACAAGCGACCAGTTTATGGGTTCTAATTCGATTACGGACTCCCATATTTCTACGATTACTGACACGATTATTATGCTGCAGTATGTAGAAATTCGAGGAGAAATGTCGCGGGCAATTAATGTGTTTAAGATGCGCGGTTCCTGGCACGACAAAGGAATCCGGGAGTACACAATTACTGAAAGAGGCCCACAAATTAAAGATTCGTTCCGTGGTTACGAACGGATTATCAGCGGTTCTCCGACTCGGATTACGATTAATGAGAAGAGTGAGCTATCGCGGATTCTCCAGGGCGTGCAAGGTCAAGACGATGAGGATATTTGAGAGTTAGCAGTAATTCATCGTTGTTAAAAGTAGGTTGGATTGAGCTAGGAAACCCAACCTACTTTTAATTTGAGGAGTTTGTGAAAATTTATAGCAACCGCGACAATGTTTTGGAGGTTTTTAATTGCTGAAATAGGAGCTTTTATTGCCTTCTGCATCCGCGCCTTATGGTATATCAATTCCACTAAATAGGTTTTGGTAAAAATCTAGGGGTAAGTTGTTGTGCGTCTAAATTGTATATTTCAGTCACATCTCAAAAATCATAAAATCCTCTCTATATCCAGTTCTCGAACATACCATAAAATCTTGCTAGCCTAGCAGCTTAGTCCTGCGTGTTGCCGATCTCTACTACCCTGATATTAGCGGAACCACTGGAAATTATTGTACTAAAATATTAAAACTTATTTTATTATCAAACATCATTACTTACATCTCATCACTACTATTAGTCTCTCCCTCGATCCACAAGATGAAATGGATTTCGATAGCTTGCTCAAAAATCCAGATATTTCTCTATATTAAGTTAAGGAATGGGGTCGAATACCTATATTTTTTACACAGCCACCATGCCTTGGGCAAAATCCAATACCGTGGCGATCGCAAATCTCTTGAATTGTGCTTGGAAAGGCAATACTTGCTGTACGATCGACCTCAGCTCGATTCACAAACAGGTAGCCTTGCTGGTGTTAAAGTTATAGTAGGAGGGTATTCTCCTGAACTAGGTTGGATTCATTGCCATCTATGTATTCCCATCGCCGAAAAAACTGGATTGATTGGGCTATGGGGCAAATTGATTTTAGACCAAACGCGGCTGGCAGTATCAGCAATGGCTAGCAGCAGGACTAATTCTGCCTAATATCGCGGTGAATCTGTCGGCACGTCAACTCAGCCAACCGACTTTAATCGCTAAGAGCGATCGCATCCTTGAGCGCACCGATACGAAGCCAAAATATTTATAGCTAGAGATTACGGGAACGGCAATGAGGCTTAATGTTGACATTACATACCATGTTTTGAGCAAATTATCAAAGCGTGGTATTGGGATTTATGTCGATTATTTTGTGCCTGGCTATGCTGCTTTTAAAAATCTGAAAAATTTTCCGATCAAGTCGCTCAAAATTGATCCCTCACTTGTCCGCGATTTAGCCAGCATTGGGAGCGATCGCTCGCGGAATTGCCCAACCCATAGTTGTAATCACACATGGCTTAAATGTGAGCACAATTGCCGAAGGAATTGAAACCCCACCGAAATAAGAATAGTTACAAGCGAGCGCCTAGGAAATTGGGCAGCATTATATGTTGAGGCAGCCGACTATTGCTGAGGTTGCCACTCAATTAATCCGACATCCTGAATTGTTGTCTACCACTATGTGGAATCAGCAATCCTCCTTCATTAAAGTACGCAAAAGTCTTATAATTAATTTAATGCTAGTGTCGCTCAAATGACTAAAAAAATTTTTTTACGGAATAATATAAAACTGTTTGGGCAAGGCACCCAGACGATGATGTTTGCTCATGGATTTGGGTGCGATCAAAATATGTGGCGTTTCGTAACACCGGCTTTTGAGAAGGACTACAAAATTATCCTATTTGATTATGTAGGTTCGGGACAGTCTGATATTAGTGCCTACAGTTATGAACGGTACAGCGACCTCCATGGCTATGTTCAGGATGTCCTCGATATCTGTGAAGAATTAGCGTTGACGGATGTGATTTTTGTCGGTCATTCTGTCAGCAGTATGATCGGCCTTCTGTCCTCAATTAAAGCTCCTAATTACTTTAATCGCCTGATTCTCCTAGGGCCTTCACCTTGCTACATCAATGATTTACCAAATTATTACGGAGGGTTTGAGCGCACAGATATTGAGGATCTCCTCGATATCATGGAGAAAAATTACATTGGTTGGGCAAGTTTTCTGGCGCCAATGGTGATGCAGAATCAGGAGCGTCCTGAGTTAAGTGAGGAACTTGAGACAAGTTTTTGCTCCACGGATCCGGTGATTGCAAGTCGCTTTGCCGAGGTAACTTTTTACTCTGACAATCGCAGTGATTTACCCAAGGTATCAGTACCTTCACTGATATTGCAATGCGGTGATGACGTGATTGCTCCCACCGAAGTAGGGCATTACCTTCAGCACCACCTACCTAAAAGTGCGCTACGGCTGATGAAAGCTACGGGACATTGCCCCCACCTGAGTCATCCACAAGAAACGATCGAGATGATTAAGGAGTATTTGAGTGTACCTCATACTACTTGATTTGTATGGCAAACATGACCTACCAGATAGACGAGCTACTCAACACGTCACCCTGTGGATTCATCTCGTTTGCTGACGATGGTACGATCCTAATGGTCAACGCCACATTACTGCAATTACTCGGATACGAAACCGATGAACTGCGGGAACGGAAAATGGACTCCATTCTGCCAATGGCGAGCCGGATTTTTTTTCAAACCCATTTCTTCCCCCTGTTGAAGCTCGACGGTAAAGTAGAGGAAATTTACTTCTCATTAAGGTCGAAGCAGGGTAGTGATATACCTATGCTGCTCAACGCTGTGCGTCGGAATCAGGGAGGAAACTTTGTCAACGATTGCATCTTGATCTGTATCCGCCAGCGTATCCTATACGAAGGTGAAATTCTTAAAGCAAAAAAAGCTGCAGAGGCAGCTATTCTCGCCCAAAAGCAAGCGGAAATAGCTTTGCGGAAACAGTACGACAAGGCTATATTACTTCAAGAAATTACTCAACACATCCGTCAATCTCTTGATTTGTCTACAATTTTTGAGATTGCTTCCCAGGACATTCGCCTGTTTCTTGATGCCGAGCGCGTCGGCATATTTAAGTTCGATCCTGACAGTAATTTTGGATATGGTGAGTTTGTTTCAGAATCCGTAGGCGAAGGATGTAAATTGGCAAGCAAAAATCTCTTGAACGACCAGTGTGGTGGTGAACAATATCCTAATTCATATCAAGAAGGAAGAATGAAGGTAGTTGAAAATATCAATAATATTGATCTTCAACACTGTTACCGCGCTCTTTGGAAACAATTTCCGGTTCGGGCTAATTTAGTGGCGCCGTTGCTCAATGGACAAGACTTGTGGGGGTTGTTATGTATTCATCAATGTTCTGCTCCTCGGCAATGGGAAGAATTTGAAGTTGACCTTGTTAAACAGATTGCTAATCAGTTAGCGATAGCCATTAAGCAAGCGGATATTTTTCAGAAGTTGCAGAAGGAATTGGCAGAAAGGCAGCAGGCCCAAGCGCGCATGAGAGAAATTAATCAACAACTGGCACTCTCTAACGAAGAGCTAGCCCGCGCTACTCACCTCTTAGAACAAGTGGTAAATATTGATGGGTTGACTCAAATTGCTAATCGCCGCTGTTTTAATGACCGCTTAGAGCATGAATGGCAGCGGCTATACCGAGAACAAAAACCTATTTCTCTTTTGTTGTTTGATGTGGATTATTTCAAACGTTATAATGATTGCTACGGTCATCAAATGGGGGATACTTGTCTGTTCAAACTTGCTCAGACTGTGCAAGAGGTGGTGTACCGTCCAGCGGATTTGGTGGCGCGTTACGGCGGAGAAGAATTTGGCATCATTTTGCCTAATACTGATTTTGAAGGAGCGAGTTCGGTGGCACAACGGATTCACGCTGCTATTAAAGCTTTACATATTCCTCACAAAACATCTGATGTGAGCGATGTAGTTACTATTAGTATGGGTATCGCTAACTTGATTCCGATTTCGGAACTATCATCGGCTGACTTGATTGCGATCGCCGATCGTTCACTGTACCGTGCCAAGCAACAGGGGCGCAATCAGTCGGCGACCTGCGACTACAGCGGCGATTCGATTTTTGACACTGACGATTAAATCACAATAATTGACACCGAGGACAAAAATTTGTCCCCAGTGTCTCAAAGTAACTTATTGAATAAATTTAAGTGAGCACGGAGGGATTTGAACCCCCGACCCTCAGGACCGGAACCTGATGCTCTATCCACTGAGCTACGTGCCCTCGACTTTTTACAGTATAACACGTCTTGCGGGAAATGGCGAGTGCCGATCGCAAATTTCTTGACCCGCCTCCAAATCGCTTGAGGGATACGGGTTCAACTCGCCCGCGCGATCGCAGATCAGGCAGTTCTCGAAGCTAGAGACTGCAAATTGTACCTAAATGTTCACAATAATACGACAATGGGGGAAATAATCAACTTTAATCTAGCCAAGATTAGGTTTACATTCAGGGTAAGCTCATCTAATTTGGTATAAATTGTACTTGACAATGACTCAAATGAGTGTTCTTAAGTCAAGTCGCTA
>NZ_JAUBQU010000234.1:0-3912 GCF_036701435.1 Microcoleus sp. Pol12A5 | reverse complement strand
CGATTGGAGTCCCCTACAACGTGCAGCTAATCCGAAGCAAGTGATGAGTGTGCTGATTCGCCGTCGGAAGCGCAAAGCGTAGGTGTTTGCTCGTTCCCAGGCTAGAGCCTGGGAACACATTCCATGAGCATCTGCCTCCTGTTTTTATTTTTATCCGTTAGCGAGGCAGAGCCTCTGGATCTCGGTTCCCAGGCTAGAGCCTGGGAACCAGTTAATAAGACCAACTAATATCAGGTTAAAATTTGCTTTTTGGGATTTGAGGTGCGAGTTAGGCGATCGGGAGGGAATCAGGATATGTGCCTTAGTTGTTTAATGTAGATTGTTAATCTAGAATTAAAGTAGTTTTGTTTTAAGGATGAGAATTAATGTACTTACAGTTTTGGTTTATAGGTGACAGTCGGACATTTCGTATTACTGACGTAAAAGAATTATTTAGGTTAAAGCGTGATTATGAAAAGTATCAAGAAGATTCTACTTCAATTACAGTAGATTACTATACGTGTGAAGTTGAGGGAGGTGAAAGGTTTCAAAGGAAATCTGTAATATTTCATGAAATTGATAGAATGGAAGTTACAGTATAATAAAAATATAATTTTTAGTTAGTTTATATAAACGGTTACAGATTAAAATATGTAACCGTATTTAGACTAAAAAATTTAAATTTATGATATCGACAAATGATTTCATTAGTATAACTGACTACAAAATTAATTATGTAATCAGTTATATTATTAGGAAATAAATTTTGTTTTATACTTAGTTATTTAAGTTTATAACATAAGATATTCCATAACTTGTAAGTTTGAGACCAATAGTTCCTCCTTATTATGCAATTGGCTCTCGTTAACAACAATCGTGTTGAAGCCTTTTTCGGTGGTCGAGGGTTATGTCCCACTTGCGGTTCTGAAATGATTGCGAAATGCGGCCCAAGAATCCTGCATCATTGGGCGCATTATCGACCAAAGGGTTGCGATCCGTGGTGGGAGAATGAAACTCCCTGGCACCGAGACTGGAAAAATCTTTTTCCACTAGAGTGCCGCGAAGTTTCTCACATTGCCCATGATGGAGAGATACACAGGGCGGATATAAAAACACCGACTGGAATTGTGATTGAAATACAGCATTCATCAATGACGGACGCTGAAAGAATCTCGCGCGAAGAATTTTATGGCAACCTCGTATGGGTAGTTGACGGCTCTGGCTTCCGCCAGAACTTCAATATATACCACGGATTACCAGCCCCCAATTCCGAAATTGCCAAAGATTTGATTTGGTCCAGGCAAAGGTGTCGCCGAAACCTTTATTGTAACCTCGATAATTACCCTAGCTGTACATACTTCTTTCGGCTATCGGAGGCACGACAAAGGGATCCATATATTACCAAGGCTGAAGCTCGATCGGGTCAGGTACGTAGTATTCGATCGGGTCAGGTACGTAGTATTCGTTTACATAGTATTCGTGAAATCCAAGAGCAAGTCCATCAATCCTATAATGGCTATCACAAATATCATTGGTCGCGTCCTCGTAAAACATGGCTGGATGCTCAATGCCCGGTGTATATAGATTTTGGTGGTGACTATTTGGTGAAATTTGAAATTTACGACGAATATGATCTTCCGTGTATTCGCTACGTCTCGAAACACAAATTTGTCCATGATGCGATGGTAAAAACTCATGCAAGTGCAATCGCCCCCCCATCCTACCCGCTACCAAAAAACGTGTCCTAACAACGGTGGTGCAGCAGACTGTTGCAATTCACTGGTAGAACGATTGGGATTTAGTAACCATTGACCACGAACTTTAGAGTGCTCCGTAGAATTTCTAAAGATTGCAGCTATGACCAAGCGCGCCGTCGTTTCTGCACTCTCTACCCTTTCCTACGTCAGGATAAAAGCATATCCTGAGCCAGAACCTGGAACCGCTAAGGTCATTAAATAGTGTCAAGCGCGTGACACACTGGTTTGGCTGTCCTGGCGGACGGCAGTGCGGAGATTTTTCCGACGGGCTTCCAAATTGTTTTCACTTCGACAAAGGTTTAACAGCCCGTCGAAAAAATCCCGCTAGAGGTTTAAGCGAGATAACCCCAATTTTCCCACTCACTCCAAAATCTTGTTCTAGGCGGGGATATGACACCATCCAATCTACCTCAAACTCACCCACACCGCGCTATATGGTGCAATTGTGGAGCCGTGGCAGCCGTGCCAAGTGTCGGAGATGTCGAGTCGATCGCCCCGTGTCGATCGGACTGCCGCCAATTTTGGAGTCTTATTGGTGGAAAACCCTACTAAATTAGGCAGACATCAAAGCCTGTCTTGCTTTTGGCGCAGACCATGAGAAAACTGATCCGCCTTGGCTATTTCCAACGTCAGGGTTCTTTTTTTCTCACTACTTGCTCAAACCTGAAATCCTGACCTAAACCAACCAGGATTATTTGCAGTTATAATTACACTTATTAGTACAAAATATTGCTTTATGGACTACCACGACATAATCACAATTGAACCGGGAAAACGCAGTGGCAAACCATGTATTCGGGGAATGCGAATCACCGTCTACGACATCTTAGAATATCTCGCAGGTGGCATGACGGAAGCAGAAATTCTGGAAGATTTTTCAGAACTAACTTCGGCAGACATCAAAGCCTGCCTTGCTTTTGCCGCAGATCGTGAAAAAAAGTTATTTGTGGCATCCCTGTGAAACTACTGTTGGACGAAAACCTCTCAGACCGAATTCTTCAGAGAATTATCGGTTTTTATCCCGATTCTGCTCATGTCAAGACCCTAGGACTGACAAATACTGATGATGCAGAAATTTGGGAATATGCAAAGGCAAATGATTTTGTGATTGTTTCCAAGGATTCTGACTTTCATCAACGGAGTTTACTTTACGGTCATCCTCCCAAATTTATTTATCTCCGTGTTGGCAATTGCTCAACATCTAAAATTGTTCAAATTCTGCGAGATGAAATCGACATCATTAGTCAGTTTGGAGATAGAGAAGCAGAGAGTATACTGGTATTGTCGTAGCATGAAACCAAAAAAGCAAAGACTGAGGAGATATCAACTTAAGGAGTTTACAGGAGTGAATAAAATATCCAGCAAGTTAAGCTAATATAAAGTTGTTGATCTCTGCTCAATAATCCACTGAAAATGATGAAAGAAGACACCATTAACATCGTTGGTTTTCATGGACATATTTACTTCGACGCTGATAATCGCGATGCGGCTGCGCGTGTACGAGAAGGATTGACTCAGTTTGAGGTGCAGCTTGGGCGTTGGCATGACAAACCCATTGGCCCCCACCCCCAAGCGATGTATCAAGTTGCATTTTTACCAGACGAGTTTGGCAAAGTCGTTCCCTGGTTAATGCTGAATCGTGAGAGGCTCAATATTCTCATTCACCCTGAAACAGGCGACGATGTGGCCGACCATACGAAACATTCTTTGTGGCTAGGAGAGAAGCTAGAGTTGAATATCGAATTTCTGCGACCTAGGACAGGCAACACCAGCTTATGATCGATCCGCGGCCAAGGCGAGGGCGTTACTTAAGACTGACTTATCGCTGATAATAGATAATTAGCCGCCGATTTGAGACATGGTGCGGCGACTATAATTTCCTGTATTTATTAATAATAGTTATAATATCCTTAACAAATGACTGAATAAATGTATGAAAATTAGAGCAATCATCCATCCCGCAGAAGAAGGTGGCTATTGGGCTGAAGTTCCCGCACTTCCTGGGTGCATTACCGAAGGAGATACTATGGAAGAAGTGATGGCTAATTTAAAAGATGCCATGGTCGGTTGGCTCGATGTTGCTAATAGTCATGAAGCAATCGCGTAGCCTCGATCTTTACCCCACTCTATCCAAGCTGATGCCATCTGTTTTACCCTTCCCCTTTGTTCCGGTTTA
>NZ_JAUBQU010000233.1:0-3916 GCF_036701435.1 Microcoleus sp. Pol12A5 | reverse complement strand
ATGGTTCTCAAATTGGTACTCGGCTGGGAAATTCTTTGTTGAAGTGGATTCGGCATCAGGATGGTGCAGCAAGTGTTGCGGTTGAGAAGGGGAAGGCAGATGTAGGGACGATCGCATCCTATGACGATTTTAAGTCCCAAGCCCTTGCCCTATTTGAGAAACTGGACAAAGGCTACAACTACATGGGACTTGTCCCAATCTGGCATCTGCGCCGTGAGCTAGGGGAACAGGTTAGCCGGGAGAATTTCAAAGACTTGATTATGCAGATGCAGGCCGATCGTTTATTTTATCTCCAAAGTGGAGAGGCTCGTGGAGCAACTGATGAACAAAAGCAAGACTCGATCAGCGATGACATAAGAGGTCTTTTATTTTTCGCTAGCAAACCATCTTGAGATTGAGGCAGAAAACAATGACTGATCCGTATACACCGTTTGAAGAAGCACGCAAGCAACAGCCGAATCCTTTCAAATTGAAACCCATCGTAAGCGCGGATGAGGTTTGGGGTGAAGTCGTAACTGATCTCCCTGACCTCAACCAACAGGTTGACCAAACAATCTATAAAGCAATTTCTGAAGTCCGCCAAAAATATTCTGATAAAATCGGGATTGCAGTCAAAGGTGATAGAGGCACAGGCAAAAGTCATACAATCCACCGGATATGGAAAACTATTGAGCGTGAGGGCGGAGCTGTATTTGCCTACATCCCTCAATTTACTAACGCTAGTCGAATTGACTCCCATGTACGATTCTACCTTTCACTCAGCTTTAAGCACCAAGATGTCAGAGGAGTAACGCAATGGCAGCAACTTGCTGCGTCTATGATTGCGACTCTTAAGGGAACAGAATTTGAAGAAAAATACCAGCCCTATCTTGAAAAATGCAATCATCCTGAAGAATTAAGGAAATACCTCATTCAAAATCTCAACCCACCTCAAAGATATGAATTTATTGATGAGGTAATCGAAGCAATCTTAGAATCTCAACATGACCTTGACTTTAATTTTTTGAAAGCCGTTTTATTTCTCATATTTAGATCGGCTCCAATCGCTCAAGTTGGTATGGCTTGGATTCAAGGTATAGATCATCCTGAAACCAAGCAAAGGGGTTTACCAGAGTTTTCGCAGCAAGAACAAGATGCCAAGTCTATTTGGTTCATAGAGCAGATATGTAAGCTTGCTGGAGTTTCATCACGACCAGTATTGATTTGTTTCGATCAATTAGACAATCCTAGTGGGAGTAATGACTGCGGAGATAGCGGAGCTCAAATAGTAGCTAGCTGCATAGATAGAATTTACTTTCAATGTAGCAACGTACTTCTCCTCTGTTGCGTTATTAGCGACAGATGGAGGGAAATTGAACAAATGGGAAGTGGCATACCCGATCGTGTAGGACAAAGGTCTGTAACTACAAACCCACCGACTGCCGATCAGATGTTAGAGCTTGTTAAATTGAGGCTAGCTTGGTTTCACAGCCAAAACAGTCTAAATTCTGATGATTATCCGAATTTATATCCTTTCGATGCTAACGAAATCAGAGGTATTGCAAATAAAGCTGCTAGTGTGCGAAACTTGATGAAATGGTGTGCTGAACAATTTGATTCAGTGGAAATTGTAGCTCCCGGTACTTCAACCATAGACCCGAACGACAATAAACGGCAAGAGTTTCTGGATGCTTATAATGAACTCTTGAGTCGAGTTTCCGTACCCGATGCAAACGATGACCAGTTAGCTGGTGTTATTGCCTCTACAATGGCAATGATTCCTAAAGATGGAACAGAAAATGTAATAATTACTTCGGTTACACATATTAAGCAGGCAGGTCACGATCTACATTTGATTATTGAGGGTCACGATTCTCTTCAACAAAAAACAGTAAGAATTGGAGTCAGAGTTTCCGAAACTTTGACTGGCATGACATTCAATGCAGTAATGCAACGACTGTTGAAATATGCCAAACATAACATTACTCGTGGTTGCTTAGTCCGCTCAACACCCGTTCCCCTCAGTTGGAAGAAAGGCAAACAGCTTGAAGAAAAACTTGTACAGGAACAAGGAGGTGAAGTTGTTGTTTTAAAGAAGGATGAGATCAAGCCTTTAGCAGCACTTCATCAAATTTACGAGGAGGCTGAGAACTACGGGTTTACTAAGCAGGAAGTGATTGACTTCGTTCAAGAATTAAACCTGGCTGCTAAAAATCCACTACTTTGTGAAATTCTAAGCGCTCCTACTTAATATGAATCTTGGAATTATTAAGGGTATTCAATTACCAGCTTGTGATGTTGACCTACTAACATTAGGCAGGCTAATTGCTGTACCATTCAGGCAAAATATCAGAGAAGGTGAGGTACTCTGGCTCTATCCCAGTCAACACCTTCCTGATAATCTTAGCCTCGATCAATACTATCAGACTCAATATTTGACGAAGGCTGAAAGTGCATTTGCTGAACTTCAAACATATCCTATTCAGATTAAAGTCTGGGCGCGTTGTGAATATCATTGGCGGATTAATCCACAGCAAAAATACCTTTTAGAGAAAATTGCACAGTCAACAGTTTGGAAATTGGAAGCTTTGGAACATATTTTTGAAAAATACCAAGTTCTTAAGCTATTGATTTTACGAATTTATCGCCTGTCTAATTCTTGCGTAGTCAATGTGCAAACAGAGTCAGGAGCCTTCTATTGGCCGCAGCGCGACGATGTGATGGCAATGAATAGCGAGATTGATACTCCGGTGATTTCTGAAGCTAGTTTTTATCAGCGTAAAGCTCTCTTGGTGGCGGGAGAAGTCTATCCTTATAAATATTTAGAAGCTTTGCAGTTGCAAGTTGAGGAAATTGGTAGTAGCAACTTAGCTGCCAATCAGCTCAACGATGATATCAAAATATTTCTAGGTTGGTCTGAAAATTCACCAACAGCAAAACCAGACCGAGATTTAGCATGGATAAGTGCGATCGCACAAATCGGAAACTCTAGCGATGGTAATACATTTGAAAAGTTAGTCCGCAAAAGTTTTATCAAGCTAGGATTTGCTAATTCTAATACCAATCCGAAAGCTAGTCTCAATCCAGAATCAACAGGCGGCGCTGGTGGTTTAGACTTTTATTGCGAGACTCCATATCCAGTAGCGGGAGAGTGCAAAGCTAGCAAATATGAAAGTGTACCTAATAGTGTCACCGCTCAATTGGTTCATTTAGGCTTGACTCACTTGGGTCAAGATAAGTTCGATCGATCGATTAAAATTATTTTGGCGGCTGGGCCTTTAACTAATCCAGCTAATCAAGCAGCTATTGGTAGTAAAATGAACGTAATTCGCCCTGAAACATTGCAAAAGCTGGTTGAACTGAAAGCTAAGCAACCAGGTTCGATCGATTTATTACAGTTAAAACCTTGTTTGGAACAACAGCCGTTTGGTGAGGAAGCCGATGTTAAGGTTAATCGCTATATTGACGATGTGCGGGAAAAGCTTAAAGTGCGATCGCACATAGTTCAGCTAGTCAAAGACTTTTTGGAAAGAACAAAATCAACAAGTGTTGAATTTAATCAGCTTCACGGTGCTTATACCTTTTCTATGTCGCCCCAACCTTTAAAAGATAAAGAAATGCACGAAATTTTAATAGAACTTTCCTCACCTTTGACGGGTTACTTAGGGCGAATTAAAGGCGAGGATTTAGGGCGCGATCGCTTTTATTTCCTGCGCGACTTGCCCCTAAATGATTGAGATATGTCAAGGGCGGCGATTCCCTTCGGGATAGCTTCGCTTCACGTACTTCATCCAATTTCCTACACAGCATCAGGATCTACGCCCAACTCCCGTAACCTCGCCGCCAACCTTTCAGCACGCTGTTCGACTGTTTGTAGTTGCTGCAATTGAGCTTGTTCTGCCTTAATTAACCCTTCCACCAATGGCGGATCTAAAAT
>NZ_JAUBQU010000074.1:33215-34514 GCF_036701435.1 Microcoleus sp. Pol12A5 | reverse complement strand
AAAGCCAGCCATGAGTCCTAAATCAATAGCCGTAATCAACTTCAAAGGCGGTGTCGGAAAGACTACCGTCACTTGGAGTCTAGGAAATATTATATCCCAAGGAACCGACTTAGAAGTCTTGATGTTAGACTTAGATCCGCAAATGTCGCTCACAGAGGCGATCGGACTTAACGAAAATACAGGTCATTTAGATGACAAATTTGGTAAGTGGTACGAAAAATCTCTCAAGCATAGACTTACAATTTACGACGCTCTAGAAGTCTTTAAAAAAGCAGGACAGAATTTTAAATTTCCCGTTGGTTTCGATACCATTTATCAGATTGACGAACAGTTGCATTTTGTCCCTTCTGTTGAAGAATTATATTGGTTGGATATCGATGGATTTGAAGGAAAAAGTGTTAAAGACTTCATCCGCCGATTCATCGGCAAAATCGCCAACTCTGCCAATCTCCCCAAATACGACTTGATGCTTTTTGACTGTTCGCCTTCCTTCAGTCTCCTCACTTACAGCGTACTCTCTTGCTGCGACTTAATATTAATTCCCGTCAATCCCGATTATTTTGGTTCTAGGGGATTAAGTTTAGTTTTAAACTCGCTTCAGAAACGGATTGAGCCTTATCCGTTTCCCAAGATAGCAGTCTTTATGAATAAAGCTAAAACCTATGGAGGATTGCTGACAAATGAAGTTCAGTTTTACATGAGAGAAGTAAAGAGACTTTGCGATGAGATATCAAAAGATAATAACATAGAAGTTAGATTTTTAGAATCGACGATTCGGGAAAGCGTCGGGCTAAAACGGGCGATTAATGAGGGAGAACTGCCGCGAGAATTAGTTAGAGAATTTGAAAAACTATGGCGCGAGTGTGAGGAGTATCTGAAATGAGTAAAAAAGAAAGTTTGGCTGCTTCTGAACAAGAAAGCGGGGGGTTAGTTGAGGAAATTGGCGAACTTAAGGAAATCTTGCGGGACGTTGCTCGAAAATTAACCCGACTTGAGACTCAAGTCAAGCGGGGAGTGATTTCTGCTGGCTCAAAAACTTCGGATATTCCCAGGGGTGCTGATGTTAATAAACCTGTTAATTTATCGGCTAGAAATGTTCTAGAAGTTTATGAAGAACTGCGTTTACAAGCTAAGAATGGTAATGAAGAAGAGGTGAGGCAAAAGTTGTTGGCAATGAGTGCAACTGACTTGAACTTGATGTGTTGCGAGTTAGGGATGCCGCCCAGCAGCAAGAATCCGTCCCGCAAAAAAATGTTCGAGCTAATTATTGGCAGAATTAAACAGAGTTTGAGGCTGTCG
>NZ_JAUBQU010000074.1:0-33115 GCF_036701435.1 Microcoleus sp. Pol12A5 | reverse complement strand
CCAGCAGCAAGAATCCGTCCCGCAAAAAAATGTTCGAGCTAATTATTGGCAGAATTAAACAGAGTTTGAGGCTGTCGAGACATATCGACAGACAAACACTTTAAAAATTAGCAGAGGAATCGATAAAATGCGTTTTAACTTGCATTGCCCGCTGCGAGATGGAACAGGCAAGATGCCCGTTCCACAAAAGCTTGTTCCACAAGAGTTTAAGTTGAGTGTGGGGAGTAGGGGTTGGGCATTTTGGCCGCCCCTGAAAAGCTTGTTGCAAATTCTGCAAGTTTTCAGCTTCCATAAATTATGGCCGATCGCACTTATCTGCCTATTTTCATTAACACTCTTAATCAGCTTGTTTTTGAGCCTTCACAGCCCTCCCCCAACCGCAGCCCAAAAACCAAGGATACTAGCGTTTACCGCCCTCCAGATGCGCGGCAGCGAGACCAGATCCAATTTATTTGCGGTCGATGCTACCAGTTCCGCTCGCCGCGAACTTGCACCTAATATAGATGTTAGCCCTACCCTAGTGTGGTCGCCCAACGGCCAGCGACTGGCTTTTGTTAGCGGATACACCGACATCTATACAGTCAATGCTGACGGTCCTCAACTAACTAAACAGTTTGCTGGGGATGCTTGCAAAGCAGCTAATTTTGCAATAGCTTGGTTTTCCAACAGCCATAAATTTATTTTTGCACGTTCTTGCGACGGGTTTACCTCTGATACTCCCGGCAGTCAATCACTTTATACAAGCGACACTTCTGGCATCCAAGGAACTAAATTAGTTAGGAATTTGGAAGTAGGAGGATATCCGCCTAAAACAGAAATTTCATCAGAATTTTACCTTTCGCCGGACGGTCAGCAGGTAGCATTTGTCAAGGATAAAAATATCTACAAAATGAATGCCGACGGTTCGGGAATGACCAAACTAACTAAAAGTCCCGGCGAATATATATCCGGTGGAAGCCAACTTGTTTGGTCGCCCGATCACACAAAAATTGCTTTCCTGTTCGGCACTTATCCGAAACAGCAAATTTACACCATTAATGCCGATGGAACCAACCTCAAAAATTTGACGAAAAACCCCCAACATGAGGTTTACAACGTCAAACTATTTTGGTCGCCCGACAACAGCCGCATTGCTTACTATTATAATAAACCCGGCGATTCAGCAGGTGAACAGCAAGATATCTACCTGCTCGACATTAACCGGGGGACAGCCAAGAACCTCACCCAAAAACCCAGAAACTACGACGAAATTTCGTGGTCGCCGGATGGCAAATTTATTGCTTTCGTCGCTGGAGAGTTCAATAATCAAAAACTCTACACAATCAATGCTGACGGGAACCAGCTAAATCACCTAGCTAGCAGGCTAAAACCGTCGGGAATTTCAGAATTAGCTTGGTCTACTGACAGCCAGCAAATTGCTTTTATATTTAACGAACTCCAAGAAGACAAAAGCAACTTGTATGTAATTAATCGGGACGGTTCGGCATTGACTAAATTGACAAACGACCAGGATTTGAATGCTAGCAATCCGGTTTGGCAACCGCAGTAAAGTTAAGAGCCACAATATGCTGTAGGGGTGGGTTTTAGCACAGATAAACCCAGAATAGCGGGCTATATTGGCACTACCCCGGAGGAAAGCGGGTTACTGGACAAAAAAGAATTCACCAAACTCAACACTCAAAATTATTCTCAAATTGGGGAAGATGCAATAATTTTTTTCTCCTTTAATGGCTGGTGAACTGGCAATTCATTTGAATCAATTTCCTGCTGTTTTTCATCCTGCACCTGTTTATCAATTTTGGGCAACTTTAAAATCGCCCCAGCTAAAACCCAATAATACACGGACACTGGATCTACATCCAGCGGATAGTATTGAGTATTGATCGTAATAAATCCAACAAACACCCAAAAACTAGCTCCGTAACTCCGCAAACTTTTGTCCTTGACAGATCGGTAAGCTCTAAAAGTTAAAAAAGCTAAGTGTAAAAGCATGATCTGAAAACTAATCATTCCCGGATAACCGAGTTCGTAGATCAACTTAGGTTGAAAAGTTTCAATTAACTGCGTGGTACCAAATATTCGCGTTGAATTAGTCGCTCGTCCCACACCTCTACCGAAAGGTTTGTCAATGATAAAATTATTGCTCTGCTCGAACTGATTAAAGAGAAACTGCTGGGGCGGTGCAGCATTCCAGCGGTTAACAAAACTCTCCCACCGCTGCTCGATAATTCCCGGGTTAATAGCTGCACCGACAAACAGCAGAATCGCCAGTCCTGCACCGATGGGAATAAATCGTTTGAAATTAACTAATTGACCGGTGAGAACTAGCAGGATTGCTGTCGCAACGGGAACCATAACTAAAGCAGCTCTTTGACCGGAAATAACTGCATTGGCAAATATTAATGCCATGCCAAATAAACCGATAACTCGCCACCAGAATGAAGGGTCGCAAAAGGCAGAGGCAAAGGTTAAAAAAGCATTAGAAATTAAAAACCACGCCCACTGCCAAGGCGCGACAAAGGTTCCCGGCAAGCGGACAAACTTGACTTCGGGACTGAACACCAAAGAACCGCCGACAAAACATCTAGCTTCCAGGGTTGCTTTGTATAATTCTGCTCCGGTCATTCCTCTGGTTCCCGCACACTTTCCACTTTGCAGCAACAGGTACTGAATCAAACCGAGAAGGCAGCAAACGATCGCCAAAACGATGTGCATTCGACTAAAAAATACCAAATCCTTCTTAGTGCGGAGCAGATAATAGGTACAAGCAATCAGCGGTATGTAACCTATCAATACTTTTAAGCCGAGAATTCCTTGCAGAATTGGCTTGTCGCCCTTCATAGGGTTGAGCTGCATCTCCCCGTTGACAAAAATTAAAGTCAGCATTGCCATCATCAACAGGATGCTGAAGGTAGAAAGCATTTGTTTGGGAATGAACAGGGGCAACTGTTTCTTTTTACAGCTTTGAATTAGGGCGATGAGAGCTGGTATGTAGAAAGCATCTTTGGCTACTTGAAATGCAGCATTCCCGCCACCAATTGCATAAGTAATTGTACCGCTGAAAGGCAGGTAAATTAGAAAAGTCCACAAAGCTTGGCGGGGATATTTGTAGGAAAGCAGCAAGATGCCTGCGGCTGTGCCTCCTGCAATAGCAATCTTAGGGCCGGCTACGAACAACAGGGGGATGCTGAGAGCAACGGTGACTAAGCAGCTTATGGCGATCGCCTGCACCAATTCATTGCGCTTTTCTGAAATTTTGCGTTTTTGTGCAGCTACTTCTTTTTTGCTGAGCGCTCTTGTTTTTTCGCTGTGCTTGTGTTTGGATTTCTTGGATTTGCGCTTGGTTTTCAGCATATAGTAGAAGGAAGTTCGGCAACGAGCAATGTACGGGATGTAACGGATGTAACGGATGTCAGTCTGATGGAAGAGGGAAGTTCGGCAACGGATTCTATAACGGATGTAACGGATGTAACGGATGTGAGTCCGATGTCCGTCGGAAGAAGGAAGAAGGAGGGAAGAAGGAAGAGGGATTTAGTTGCCTAAGAGAGAAAGAATAAGCAATCGAGCCCTTATGTTTGTGCAATTAAGAAGTCCTCCCCGTCAGGGCGGTTCCTATAATTTTTATAAGGCACTTATGTAGAAGGCGGAAGACACTCTGATATAGAAGGCAGGAAATTTAGAAGGTAGAAGGCAGAAGGAATAGAAGCGAAAAGATTTCGGCAGATGTGGTTACTTATTTTTAAAGTCAAGATCGAGAAAAAGTCTCGGTCGAGATTGTCGGTGTGACGCGGGCACAAATTACACTGGCGACCTTGTAGAATATAACTGCTGCATCTATAATGTACAAAAATGTACAAATCTAGAAAAAATAATTTTAATGTAGCGGTGAATATGAAATTAACAAAATTTGTATCGATCGGCATTGCCCTAGTTTTAGGAGCAAGCGGGAGCATATTATCTAGCAGCAGTACAGCATTAGGGGCCGAAAAAGTTGTCCTCACATTTGGCCCGATCAGACAAGGCATCAATATCAGCGACTTAGAAGACTTTGCTAAAAACGGCACGACGACGCCAACCCTCCAACAAATTATCCGGTTCTCCAAAATGGACGCGCAAATGCTGCGGGGGTTCATGGGTTTAGAAATTGGTTTAAAGCCTGCTAATCTGGCGAGGGTGGTTTACAGCACCCCAGGAGAAAAAATCACTGACGATATCGGTCAAGCAATTCGGACTCAGCGCCGCACAGAAAGCGGGAAAGCTTTGCGGGCAGCGGTGATCCTGGCATCCGGGGACGACGGTAAGGTATCGCTGCTAGAAATCCTGAAAAAGTATCCTCTCAACGAGGTTTACGTAGATGTTGCCAGCCTTCGCACCGCTATTGGCAAAGTTCAGACTATAGCTGGAACTCTGCGAAGCCTGCTTCAAGATGTGACGAGATCGACAACTCGCCCCGAAAGTCCGATCGAACCTCGCCGCAGCGTGCAGCCAACAACTCCGCCTCCCGCGCCGCGCCGCGCCGCCCCTTTGCCAGCACCCGCACCGCAGCCTGTGACGCCGGTCAGAGGGCTTTGGTAAAAAAATCATAAATGTGTCCTAAAGGCGGGTTGAAGCGGCTGTTGTGGCATTCTGCCCACTCTTTTGAGACCAAACCCGCCCCCGCCCTACCCCTATCCCAACCCCCAAAAGGGTTAGGACTTTTGTGGAAACTCCCAAAGGAATCAATTTTTCTTTAGCAATTTTTTGAGCAACTTAGGAATCTCTGAAGGTCGAGCCGCCACAGGTATGTCCGCCTCTTCAAACGCAGCCATTTTGTTTGGGGCCGTAACTCCAAAGGCTTTCTGGGCAGCCGCCCGAGAACTGATCAGGATGCCGGCGTGGCCCAAAGACGGCCCCTTGGGAGCGTAGCGGCCGGCCAGATAAGCAACCACGGGTTTGTCGATCGCCGAAGCGATGTAAGAAGCAGCAGCTTGTTCACTCCACCCGCCAACTTCCCCCACCAAAACCATCGCTTCGGTACTGTCGTCTTCGTCCAAAAGTTGCAGCCACTGCATAAAAGAAGAACCGACAATCGCGTCGCAGCCAATACAAACTGCCATCGACTGTCCCAACCCAGCCTCCGTCAGTTCTAGGGCAACTTCGTAAGTCAAAGTGCTGCTGCGGCTGATCACTCCCACCGGGCCGGGAGTGTAAAATTCCTTGGGGTGAGTTCCCAGCAGGAGTTTGTCGGGCACAATAATCCCCGGACTGTTGGGCCCGATTACCAAAGTTTCGGTGGCTTCTGCTTTTCTGACTAAGTGCACCATATCCAGAGGAGGCACTCCCCCAGTAACGATCGCGATTTGCCGAATTCCTCCGGCGATCGCTTCTAAAGCAGCATCCAGCACCGAGTAAGCGTCTACCAAAATTACCGCAGTGTCAACGTGACCCACTGCCGCCACTGCTTGTTCTACCAAATCAAAAATCGGAATTCCCTCCACCTCCAGCCCCCCCCGACCGGGACTAACACCGGCGACTACATTCGTGCCGTATGCTTTCATCATCAGGGCGGCGCGGGTGGACGCGGGAGATTCTGTAATGCCCTGTACTAGGACTTTGCTTTCAGGAGTTAAATTCATTTTTTCCCACTTGACACTCGATCTGTAAAAAGCAGAAGGCCTTCATCTGTACAGAAATCTCATTTTTTGCCGATCAACTGCCGCTACTTGGCGGAGGATACAGAAGCGGCCGCGGCCTCATCCAAAGTGCTAGCTAGCTGCACCGGCAACTGTCCCAAACGCTTTTTAACAGCATCAGCATCGATCTCTACCAGCCGCAGCACCACTTGGATGTGGCGGTTAGCGCGAGCTTTCCGTTCCAAATAGCCGGCTACTGCAGCGATTATTTCCTCGGTCTTGGAGGCGCTGCCCAAAATATTTACAAGTATCACCTTAACGCTTTTATCTTGAGCGACTAACTCCAGACCCAAATCCGCGCGATCGCGCAGGGCATTTGCTGCTTCGTAGCGGTCTAGGGAACCAATATTCACAAAATTAGCTGGTTTTCCTCCTTGGTGGGTTACAGCATCTAGAGTTGCCATTGTCAGGCCCACTCCGTTGCACAAAATCGCGATATTCCCGTCTAGTTCGATTAATTGCAGGGATTCGGAATTGGAGATTGGGGATTTAGATTTGGGGTCAAACTCCGGCTGCTGCTGAACCTTCGAGTAGGAATGGGGGCGATCGCCAGGGGCATGGAGACTTCTTCTTTCCCGTGCCAACCCGCTGTTTTGCCTCTTCCCCGATAGTGCGGCCAAATCTGGATGTCGCCCCAAGGCATCGTCGTTGGCGGTCACTTTACCGTCTAAAGCCATTACCTCTCCCGTCGGGCTGATGCCTAGAGGATTGATTTCTACTAAATCTAAATCTTTTTCGACAAACAGCCGGTACATTTTTTCGACAATGGTGCTCACCGATTGAATCAAGTCTCCCTGCAATCCCATTTTCAGCGTGAGACGCCTCGCGTAGAATGGCGAAAATTCTTGATCTACGGCAACTTGCTGCATTTGCTCGATCGACCGTTCGACATCCATACCTCCTTGTCTCGAACCCAGAAGCACCGGGCGGCGGGCTACGGGGTCTAGGAGTACCGCTAAGTACAATTCTTGGTCAGCGTTGTACTTTGCTTCTGCCAGTAGAACTTGGGGATATTCATCCTCGATCGGCAAATTAAAAATTGTTTGAGCGGCTGCTACTGCATCGATCGTATTTTCCACAAACTTGATACCGCCCGCCCTGCCCCGTCCCCCAGCCCGCACTTGCGATTTGAGTACAACGGGGTAGGGAATTTTCAGTCCTTTGAGGTCGGCGGGATTGTCAATCTGCTGCGACGGCAAAATCGGAATTGCCATCTGGCGAAATAAAGATTTAGCTTGGTACTCTAACAAATCCATTATCAATTACGGGTTACGGGTAGTTGGCAACAAGCAATTCGTCCTAATTGGCAATTCATAATTAATAGATAGTAATTGGTTTTTTGTCAAGTTAAAAGTTAAAAATTATCGCTTTTATCTTTTATTTTTCGACTTGGTATGACCGATTACTTATTCGCTATTACCGCTCGCCGATTACCTATTACCTAAGCTGTTTCAAAGTGTTTTTTTCTCGGAATTGCCAAATTTTACTGTCGGCTCTGGCGGGGAGATATTTGGCGAGCGTTGGTGTTTTTTTGTCTCCCAAAATCTTCGGACGTTCGGCGATACTGTGCCGAGATATTTTTGCGAATTGTTTACTTGATGCTATTAACAGCGCCTTGATGGACGGTTTTGACCCATTTGAGCCGCTTGGGCCGTACCGCAATCCGAGCCGTCACAGTCCCTACCAGCAGCCAGTGGAACATATACACAGTACCCCGCAGCGTTTGCAGGAAGGTGACAAAAACTCTTTTAACGTCAAATTTGGCCTCTTTGCGAGTGCGGCGCAAACCGACAAACATTCCCACCACCGACAATGTAAGGGTCATAAAAGTTATGGGACTGGCGATCGGCATCCGGCGCAGCGCAATTGACATCACAAAGTCGGGTAGCGCTACTGTGGGTAAGAAATATTGAGATACCCAAAATCCAAATAAATCCCAAGTTTTCCCAGTTCCCATGCGGTTCCGCAAAATTAGCCGCCAGTAGTCAAGATAACGCTGATAGCCACCTTCGGCCCAGCGATTGCGCTGGTGCCACAGAGCGCGAGGGTTAGTGACTCCTTCTTCTGATACGGCTGGGAAAGCGAGAAATTCAATGTCCCATCGGTCTAGGTGCAGCCTCAGAGTCAAATCCAGGTCGTCGGTAATCGTCTCTTCGTTCCAGCCTCCGCAGCTTTCCAAGGCGGTGCGACGCATGAATTGGCCGTTACCGCGCAATTCTCCAATGCCGCCGATCGCAATCCGCTGCTGCTGGAAAAAACTGTCGAGAGCCATTTCAGCTTCTTGGCCACGAGTCCAAAAATTTACCGAAGCATTGGCGATGGCTTTTCTGACTTGCACAGCCCCTACCTTTTCTCCATGGAACACTGGCAGCACCCGGCGCAGCAAATCCGGCGTTACCGTCGCGTCGGCGTCAAATATTCCCACAAATTCCCCGCGAGTCAGCGGCAACACTTGATTGAGTGCTCCCGACTTCCCGCCGCTGGCATTTGCTCCTCTGCGAAATACTTTGAGCTGGGGGTACTTTTTGGTTAGCTGTTCCAATACAAGCGGCGTGGCGTCGCTGCTGTGATCGTCGATCGCCCAAACTTCGTAGCGGTCGATCGGATAATCTACATTGCAGATGGATTCTACGAATCGGGCAATCACCGCTTCCTCATTTTTCGCGGCCACCAGCAGCGACACGTAAGGCCAATCCTCTCGGCTTTCATCGGCCAGAGGCGGCAGTGCGGGCTTGGGCGAAGCAAACAAAACTCGAAATGCTTGCATCCACAGCAGTCCCGTCAACCCCCACACTACCCACGCACCCCAAGAAATCAAGTGCAGGGCGATCGTGCCGGCCCAAACCGCCGTCAGCACTGCGGCGGCTTTTCTGCGGCGTCCCCGGTACAGATTTTGAGGAAAAGAGGGAGTTCCCGGCACAGACACCGCAACCGGGAGCTCTGCTTTTGTTTCCGCGTCAAACACCCTGTCGCCAATGTCTGGTATAGCAAATACTTTGCTGAGCTTCGAGTGCGAGGTCAAACTCTTGAGCTCTTCTTGAGCTAAATCAGAGATGTCCAAGTTAAGCTCGCTGCGAGCGTCGTTTTCTGGCCAAGAACTCTCCTGCATAGGTTACTTGATTCAACCACCAATAGTTTTTGATTTTAGATATAAGCATCTACTGTATCAGTTTCTGGACTTTTGTCGAAAGCGGACGGGAGGACAACCAGCGGGTTCGGTGCTTGTACTACCCTGGTAAACGGGTACTGCATCGAGTATTTTGGTTGACTTTTGCTTGCGATCGACCAGGAATATCTGTTAGTTTTTTCTGGGGATCTAAACTATCTGTTAGTAATAATTGTCTGAGGTGGAAATATGTCTATTCCTCAACTCAAGCCAGCCGATGACAAAGAAGTGAAAGTCTACGCGCCTTTCTGTCAAGAGCCCAGGCGCAAGTTTTTACCGCACGCTATTGGTCTCTACAAGCTCAAAAGCTTGGAGGGGGCAAGAAAAATTGACGGTGGGGAGAGCGTGCCGTTTGTCGCTAGTTGGAATATCTCGTCGCTGCCGATCGACTTAACCCGCTGTCGGGTGTTGTTTGACGGCAATGCTGAACTTAGCTACGAAGTGACTATGCAAAGCTCTGAGTTTGTTAGTTGCTTAATTGAGGTACTCCTGACTTTTCAGCGAACTCGTACTGTCGATTTTTCTAAAACGTTTTACCGCAAGCTGATGCGAATGGATGAATAACTTTCACCGCAGCCGCACTCCCGAAAGTCCGCAATTGACAATCAAGCAAATTAATCCGGGGTCCCCGGATTGATTTGTGGATCGAAAAAAAAGCTCCGAATCCCGATCGCCAGCCCCCGGATTTATCAGTGGGATTGCTGTCTTCAATCTAAAATCTAAAATCTAAAATCTAAAATCGATTGACGGGCGCTATAACTGACGCACCAATAGTGTAAAGCCACGACGGCAACATTACATGATTGGTGCGCCAGCCCTATTTGAGAAGCGGAAATAGTAAGTGAGTTGTTTGATCATTCTCAATAATCCCTTTGGGGGTCAGCACTTATCCCCATTCCTAAAGTAAATCTACTGAAGTTTTCTGTTGAGCGTGATACAAATTTCGCGTATGGACTCAGGCTTTGCCTGAGTCCATACCTGTATTTCATCCAATTGAAAACTGCTGTATTTGTTGTGGGACAAGCGCAAAAGCCTATTTCGGATATTGGTGCTGTGCGAGTACGCGCGAGCGAAGCTATCGCCGCGAGGCGAATCGCGCCGTCCGATTTCGTTCAAATTTTTCGACTCGGTAGCTGAGAGGAAAGGGCTGTAGATCCCCCCAAGGAAAATCAATCTACAGCCCTTGAACTGCGAGTGGGATAGTATGGCAATCAGCCTTTGGGCTGCCGAAATGCCAGCAGACACCGCCCGACAATTTATGTGTTTAGATGCTAGAAGTCCGAGCATAACAAGCTTATTGCTCGCATTGCCAGATATCAGTTTGAACGGGGGCGAGCGCACTAATAATTAATAACTAATAATATTTATCCATTTTTAATTATATGCAAAACTGATTAGGCAAGCACCGTGATTTCTTCCTATACACTTTTCTATTTAGCAACTAAAAAATTTTCTAAACCTTATAAATAGGGTGTTAAGTAAGATCTATCATCCATTTTTACCTTGTTGTTTTTATTTTATATATTTTTTGTGGTCTGATACGGGCAATAATAAGGCATAAAAACCTTACAGTTAAACCTGTTTTTACATAAATTAGGCTTGATAAATACTTATTAAAAACGGCTGGTAAAACAAACAATTAAAAAACTCCTTTCCCAAAATCAAGTAAAAAGAATGGGCAGAAAAAGGCGGCGAATATGTGAATAATAATTTTCCGTAAGAAAACAAGCTGCCCAAAAGCGACAAAATCGAGTATAATAGTATTGCCAAATTGAGTCGCAGTTCACAAATACTGTAGAAAAAACTAAATTTATTGAAATAGACAGGTGCAAATTGAGGATTGAAGGCGTACCCAAATTGACTAAATATTTGCTGATCGGTTCCACAAAAGCTTACAGCGGCAAGTCTGCCATAGCCTTGGGGATGGCACTCGGACTCCGGGAAAAAGGACTGGCCATCGCCTACGGCAAACCTCTGGGAACCTGTTTCAGCTCCGAGGGAGCTGGGATCGAGGACGAAGATGTACGGTTCGCGGTAGAGACGCTGAAGCTCTCAGAAAGTCAGATGCCGTCAACACTGCTGTATTTGGATGAAGAGACGGTTCACAAGCGTTTGCGGAGAGAAGACAAGACAGATTACCGCCAGTCTTTAGCGCAATATTTGCAAGCTCCCAGCGGAGACTTGGTGCTGTTAGAAGGCCCAGCTAATTTGGAGGAAGGCAGTCTGTTTGACTTGTCTTTGGCTCAAGTCGCTGAGGCAGTTGATGCCTCTGTACTGTTGGTAGCACGCCCGATCGATCTTTATATAGACGATTTGCTGTCGGCTAAACAGCGTTTGGGTTCGCGGTTGCTGGGAGTGGTACTTAATGACGTTCCCTCGGACAAACTCGAATCGGTAACGGCGACTGTGCGGCCTTTTCTGGAGGCTGCGGGTATTCCAGTTTTGGGAATGCTGCCGAGAAGTGCTTTGCTGCGGAGTGTCAGCGTCAAAGAATTGGTGCACCAATTGAAAGCTGATGTGCTGTGCCGTCGAGACCGTTTGGATTTGATGGTGGAAACCTTGACAATTGGTGCAATGAATGTTAGTTCAGCTCTGAAGTATTTCCGCAAAGCGAGAAATATGGCGGTTGTGACGGGGGGCGATCGCACCGACATTCAGCTAGCGGCTCTGGAGAGCTCGACTCAGTGCTTAATTTTGACAGGCCACTTGCCTCCTTCTCCCCTAGTGATTGGCAGGGCAGAAGAAATGGAAATTCCGGTTTTGTCTGTTGATTTGGATACCTTAACCACGGTAGAAATTATCGACAGCACCTTTGGCAGCGTGCGCCTGCACGAACCGATCAAGGTGGAATGCGTTACTCAGCTAATGGCAGAACATTTTGACCTTGATGGCATGATGGCATCCTTGGGCCTGAGCGATCGAGTCCATTAATAACAGAGCCGGAGCTGAGGGAAGAAGGTATTCGGCAGAGAACTTTTTGTTTAAATAAATAAAAAGCCAAAATTCTTAAATTCTCAATTTTTCTTGAATTCTACCTTGAGCTCCGGCTGCCGAATGTCTTCAGACATTCTGCCTTCGGGCTTCCTCAAATCTCCAGATCCTCTAGTCTGAACCCGTAAATCAGCAATTCTTAACTTCTTTTTGGCGGCAATGGCTAGTGAGTCTGCTAAAATCCACAACGTAGTTTTATTTAATTTAATAAATTCTTTGAGTCAATCAATTGAGCTACCCAGAGTAGATGATTTTTTACAAGAACTTGCGGCGATCCAGCAAACCAGCTCCAAGCGGATTGCTCTTTTGGGTTCTCGCCACGTTCCTATTACCCACCAGCAGCTAATTGAGATGCTGAGCTACGCCATAGTTCTGGGAGGCAATCAGCTCATCACTTCTGGCGCTACAGGCACCAATTCAGCCGCAATTCGGGGGGCAATGCGAGCAGATCCTAATCTGCTGACAGTGATTTTGCCACAAAGTATGAGTCGCCAGCCTCGGGAGTCTCGCGACCAACTCGAACAAGTGATACATTTGGTAGAAAATCCCAAAAATGATAGCTTGTCTCTCCCGGAAGCAAGCGCCATGTGCAATCAGGAGATTATTTCTCGCTGCCAGCAACTGATATGTTTTGCTTTTCACGAAAGCCACACTTTGCTGAAAACTTGCCAGGATGCGGAGGAACAGCGCAAGGTAGTTACTCTGTTCTATTTTGATTGAACTGCGAGGCGGATGATGCTGTTGGGATTACCTGTGTCGGTTATTCTGCTTGATTGTATAGCTGCTGCTGCTGCGCTGGTTTACGCACCGTTTTTGGTGGTTGCGTTCGCCCGCTTGCAGCTAGGCTACGACCAAGCAGCCCCCCGCGCTATGTTTGATAAGTTGCCGGCTTACGCTCAGCGGGCAACTTGGGCTCACCAAAATTCGTTTGAGACGTTTATGCTGTTTTCAGCGGCGGCTTTGATGGCTTTTGTGACGGGGGTAGATTCGGAACCGGCGGGTTGGGCTGCGATCGCTTTTACGATCGCCCGGTTGTTGTTTTCGGTTTTCTATATTCTGAATGTGCCGCTGGGGCGATCGCTCATGTTTGCGATTAGTTCTTCTTGCACAGCTACTTTATTCTATTTCAGTTTAATGGCTGTTAATGGTTAATTGTTATTAGTCAGTGGTCATTAGTCATTAGTCATTAGTTAAGAGACGCTTAATTAATGACTAATTACCAACTATCAACTATCAATTACCCATTACCAACTACCAATTACCCATTACCCATTACCAATTACTAATTTATGGCTGCTAGTTATTCTTTTGATATTGTCAGCGAGTTCGATCGGCAAGAATTAGTTAACGCTGTTGACCAAACTGTGCGGGAAATTCAAAGCCGCTACGACTTGAAAGATACCAAAACTACCGTGGAATTGGGTGCAGAATCAATTACTGTCAATACGGACAGCGAATTTACTCTCGACGCAATTCACACTGTTTTGCAAACTAAAGCCGCCAAGCGCAATTTATCTTTGAAAATTTTTGATTACGGCAAAGTTGAACCTGCTAGTGGCAGTCGCGTGCGTCAAGAAATTAAACTAAAAAAAGGAATTAGTCAGGAAATAGCGAAACAGATTACTAAATTGATTCGCGATGAATTTAAGAAGATTCAAGGTTCAATTCAAGGAGATGCAGTGCGGGTGTCTGCTAAGGATAAGGATGATTTGCAGTTGGTGATTCAACGCTTGAAGCAAGAAGATTATCCGGTGGCTTTGCAGTTTACAAATTACAGGTAAATTTTTGAAAGCTAAGTATGGGATTCCCAGTTGTGCGATCGCCTCTTTGAGTGCGATAGAAACTGCGTTGCGCTTGCTGGGATTCGGAAATCTTGCTTTGTTGCAAGCTGATGCTGACTAGATATTTGCACCAAATCAACTTGTATATCGCTTTGGAAATAGACTTCAGTACAATCTGTTTTCTCAACGGTCTGAACAAATCGATTCAGCCAAGCCTGAAGCTACTATCAGAATTTTGATGACAGGAGATTCGCTGTTCAATGGGAATAATACCACGGATTCAGATACAAACTATTACATAATTGTTGGCAGCGCGTTTGTTGGGCATCAAAAAGCAGGTTCAGGTGCTGAATTCTTCTGCAGGTTTTTGGGGAGTTGGCAATCAATTGGGATATACAGCAGCAAGTTGATAGATGACAGTAGCAGCATTTAGTAAACCAGTTTTTTAGATGTTGAGGATTTATTAAGTAGGTCGGCGGGATTAAACTGAACTATGCAACTGTATGTAAACAGGGTCTCCTAGTGCTGCTTTCTTGGCATTTTGATACTTGACGATCGTTTACATAGTTGCGTTTTACAGCACCGACCTAGTTAAGGCCCCATTAATGGATGATAAGCTTATCTAAAGCTGTGTTTGAAGCAAACACAGAAAAAATGATGAAAGTAATTCAGGAAATTCCTGAAACAGAACTATTTTTAATCAAAAGCCTGACTAAATTAGCACCTCAATTTCAATTTGAGCAAATTCTTGATTTAAGAGAAGCTTTAATGGTTCACAATTGAGATTGTACAGTTTTTGTAGAGCAAGTTGATACCTAAAAAAAGATGGCAAAAAAACATTTTATTAACCTCTTAAAGGGTCTCGGTTTAGAAATAAAAAATCCCCACTGGTGGCTGCAAGTTCTGATTATTTCCATTGTTTATCCTTTGATTTGTTGGTTTCTAATGAATAATCATAAAATATCCAGTGTTACGTTTATTCCACCATATATTTCACCCGTTTGGCCCGGAACAGGATGGATGTTCGCCACTTTATTGGAGTGGGGTTATTCTCGTTGGTTAGGTATCTTTATGGGTCAATTTATTGCGACCTTAATAATGTGGCCCATATCCCCAAGTTTATTATTGAGTGCTGTATTCAATACTATTAGTGTAACGATTTGGAATTTATTGGCAGTATTTGTGATTCGACGGTCAACTCGCACAAAATTTCCTTTTAATGAAGTCAATCATGTAGTAATTTTTATCGCCGTTAGTTTTTTGGGAGTTAGTTTACCCAATGCTTTGATCGGGACTTGTTCATTGACTTATCAGAAAATTTTTCCCCATTCTGACTTTCTAAAAACTTTCACTGGTTGGTGGATTGGTGATAGTATAGGTATCTTACTTTTTACACCTTTCTTATTAATTTGTTGTTTAAAAAAACAGAAGTTTTATGCCCCGCAGTCTTGGCATAGTGGAGAATTTATGATTATTGCTATTCTTTTGGGAATAGTCATTAAATTTGCCTTATTTGAGAGTCAACCTGTAGAATATTTACTTTTACCCCCTCTCTTATGGTCTGTTTTTCGTTTTAGTCAGAAAGTTACTACTATTTTAGTCACCGCCATTTGTAGTATGGCTTTTATCACTACTGCTTATCAAATTGGTATTTTTTATAAGGCGGCATTGGCTCGTAATTCCCTTTTATTACTACTTTTATTTGTGGGGGTACTTTCCATTACGACGATGGTGACATCTGCGATTGTTTCGGAAAATCGTCAAGCGGCTTTGAAATTACAACAAGCTAACGCGGAATTAGAAGAAAGAGTGATTCAGCGTACTATGGCTTTGCAGGAAAGTGAGAAGATTTCCCGAGAGTTGGCAGTGAAAGCAGAAACCGCTAATCAAGCCAAAAGTACCTTTATTGCCAATATGAGCCATGAATTGCGATCGCCCCTCAATGCTATTCTCGGTTTTTCGCAATTGATGGTACGCGCCACAAATATGCCCCCTGAACAATACGAGAATGCCGGAATTATCTATCGCAGTGGTGATTATCTATTAACGCTAATTAATAATGTACTCGATTTATCAAAAATCGAAGCAGGTAAAACCACCCTTAATCTTGCAGACTTTGACCTACATATCTTGCTGAATGATTTAGAAGATATGTTGCATCTGCGGGCTAATAATGCCGGATTGAATTTGGTATTCCAGCGAACAGAAAATGTTCCGCGCTATATCTGTACAGATCAAGTAAAACTGCGTCAGGTTTTAATTAATTTACTCAGCAATGCCATCAAATTTACTTCCGAGGGTCAAATCACTTTGAATGTCTTTCTGGGAGAACAAGAAACCACAGATGTTTTTAATTTGCATTTCCGTATTCGCGATACTGGGGTGGGTATTGCAGCAGCAGAACTGCCAAAACTATTTGATGCCTTTAGTCAAGCTCAAGCTGGAAAAGATATGCAGGAAGGAACGGGTTTAGGTTTAGCAATTAGCCGGAAATTTGTGCAATTGATGGGTGGCGATATTTCTGTAGAAAGCGAATTAGGAAAAGGTACAATTTTCCAATTGTATATTCAGACTAAATTGGGTCAAGAAACAAACAGCAAGAGTACAGAAGAATATCCAAGAGTGCTGGGACTGGTGCCCGGTCAACTTAGCTACAAAATTCTGACAGTCGATGATAAATCTATTAATCGACAATTACTAATTAAGTTGTTGAGTCCCTTGGGATTTGAGGTGAAAGAAGCTAGTAACGGACAAGAGGCGATCGCCATTTGGGATGAATGGGAACCGCACCTAATCTGGATGGATATGAGGATGCCAGTTATGGATGGCTACGAAGCGACAAAATACATTAAATCTACCACTAAAGGCAATGCTACGGCTGTAATCGCGTTAACGGCGAGTGTGTTGGAAGAAGAAAAGGCGATCGTGCTTTCGGCTGGATGTGATGACTTTGTGCGCAAACCCTTCGTTGAACACACCATTTTTGACGCACTAACTAAGCATTTGGGAGTCAAATATATCTATGCAGAAACAAGATCCCCTGTCTTGGATGATACAGAAATACGTCCCTTGACATTGGAAGATTTAACCTGTATGACTCAAGAATGGATTACTCAATTATACGAAGCTGCACTGGAGGCAAATACTAACCTCGTGTTACAAGTCGTAGGAGAAATTCCCAAAACTGAAACTCGTTTGATAAAATCCCTTACAAAACTTGCCAGTCAATTTAAGTTTGAGCAGATTCTTGATTTAGTAGAACCCCGGAGTGGCAATGAATCTTAATTCTCAAATCGAAAATAAAGGTAATATTCTAATTGTAGACGATATTCTAGAAAATCTACAATTACTAAGCGATGCGCTCCTCAAACTAGGCTACACTGTTCGCAGCGTTACCAGTGGGCGGATGGCACTGAAAACGGTGAAGGTAAAGCGACCAGATGTGATTCTTTTAGATGTTAAGATGCCTGAAATGGATGGTTATCAAGTCTGTAGAACTCTCAAAGCGGATGCAGATTTTAGCCACATTCCAGTAATTTTCATTAGTGCTTTAGATGATGTCTTCGACAAAGTAACCGCCTTTGATTCAGGGGCTATAGACTACATCACCAAACCATTTCAAATCGAAGAAGTAGTGGCGCGTCTGGAAAATCAGTTAATCATTCAACGCCAGCAACAGCTTCTGGAACAAGAAAATATTAAGCGCCGGGAAGCAGAAGAGATACTTTATCAATCGAGGGCTTTACTGGCTAGTGTTTTGAATAGTTCCCTTGATGGTATTGCGGCAATGCAGGCTGTTCGTAACGCCGAAACAGGCGAGATTAAGGATTTTCGGTGTTTAGTCGTCAACCCCCAGATTTCTAGATCTTTTAACAGTAGGCATGAAGAGATGATTGGCAAATTGGTACTAAAAAATTTTTTGAATAATATTGATCCAAAACTATTTAATTGCTTCGTTAATATTGTCGAGACGGGGGAATCTTTAGAACAGGATTTTTACTATGAATCAGAAAAATCTTGCTGGTTTCACTTCGTAGCAGTCAAGCTAGGAGATGGTTTTTCCGTTACTATCCGTGATATTACCGCCCGCAAACAAATAGAATTGGCTCTCCAAGATGCCAATCAAAAATTAAAAGAACTGGCCAATCTAGATGGTTTGACTCATGTGGCTAACCGTCGGTGTTTCAACAATCGCCTTCAAAGTGAATGGCAACGCCTAGCGCCAGAAAAGCAGCCACTTTCTCTAATTTTATTTGACGTTGATAAATTCAAATCCTACAACGACTACTACGGTCATCTGGCTGGGGATGATTGCTTAATTAGAATAGGGCAAACATTACAAAAAGTAGTCCGTTGTCCCACCGATTTAGCAGCGCGTTACGGTGGAGAAGAATTTGTGGTACTTCTGGCGAATACGGATTTAAAAGGAGGGATTAAGGTGGCACAAAACATTCAGCAAGGAATTCACGATCTGGCGATTCCCCATGCAGAGTCTGACGTGAAGGAGATCGTTACAGTCAGTTTGGGTATTGCCTCACTCATACCCACCTTGGAAGTTCCACCAGATACACTGGTAGCCTATGCAGACAAAGCTTTGTACGATGCTAAACAACAGGGGCGCGATCGCTGGAGTACAAGTTGTTGAAAAATCGGGGCGTTTTTTTGAGGAAGGGGGAATTATACCGTTAGACAAGATTTTTCGCCAGTTGTAATTCATCCTGGTTTTTTGTTGATAGTCAGATCGTCAAATTTTTGATAAGTAATACCAATTGGAAATAGTCTTGCTACAATTACCAATTTTATACAAATTATCTTTGATTTGCACAACCCCCCGCCGGACACGGCAGTGCCGTTTCCCTACATACGATTGCCTATAATTTCTATATAGCAATATTTTTAAGAAGTGGTATAATCTGTAGCTGGCGTTACAGATTAAGAGTGTAAATCCTAATTAAATATCTAAACCTGTGACTGCTAAATCGGGAGGATGTTCGACAACAAACTGGTAATATAACTCTTGCTTTGCTTGCGGCGGCAGAGACATTATCCATTCTAGTAGTCCCATTTCACCTGCTACTATCTTCGGATTAGTGAGAGTCAACCGCACTTTAATTTGTTCATTGCGGCTGACTGGCAATTGCTCTTGTAGTGTCAGGTGTACCTGGACCTGCCGCAGGTTAGTCACACTCAAACGATAGGCGTAACTCGTACGCCTCTGCTGACCGATCAGTTTTTTATCTACTTGTCTTTCCACTAATTCTCGCTCTATTTTTAGCCCTTCATCTATTCCTAAATTCAGTTTAAATTCTTCACCAGACGAAACATTATCCAATTTGACGGTACCAACAAAAGTGTTGTCCCGAAAGATATTTGCTTTACCGGGCAGAAGAGTTGCACCTGTCAGCGGATTCACAACAACTGCTTGTAAATAGGCAAAACTGACTAATCGCGGGACGGCTATATATTCAGGTTTAAACGGATAATTTTCGCTAAAAATCGTCACTTTGTGGGGTGTACCGTCGCTGGGAATCTTGGTATTTCCCCCTACTTGAAATGAGACGGTGCCGCCTTCTCTAGATACTTTTGCTGTCGCGGTTTGAGCCGCTATGGATTCGGGTGTGGCAGCAGCACCGTCCCCAGCCATCATTGCAAATTGTGCCTCGCTTTCCATCTCTAATTCCATATAGTCTCTTTCCATTTCTGCTTCCGCAGTCGGTCGGGTGGGTTTCATCAAAAGTTGTCGGGAGCGAGCTGATTTTGGGTGAAAAATATCGATAAACCAGGGTTCGAGTTGTGGTGGCAAAGTTCCCATTCCCGGTTTTGCTGTGGATAAAGTCAGCGCTACTCCAGCCCAATCTTCGCCTGTATTTTGATTGACTTCGGCTAGGTAATTGAGATTGATTTGGTTGTTGGTAGTGTTGACTCGCAAGTCGTAAAGGGGAGTCCAGCGGGCTCCCATGACTACATAGGAAACTTCTAGTTCAAAATTGCCGGTGCCACTGGATTCTATGGCAACAATGATGTTAAAACTTTGCTGAGAATGGGGAGTTTGTACTTGCCGCAACTGCAGCAGCAAAGCTTCTATTTGCTTGTCTAATTCGCGCTGTTGTTTTTCGTGTTGGGCGATCGCACTTACATATTTTACGTAATTAGTTCCTAAAAAGTTGAGCAATTCGCCAGTTTCGTTTAAACCTACCTGCTGTTTGGCGATGCTGCTGGAAAAGAAACCGACGCTTTTTTCGCTCAAACCTTCCACAAATTTGAGCTGAATTTTTCGGGCGGTTATTTTGTCGTTAATTCCACGTCTTTGGGTTTGTAATTCCTGAATTTGTTGGGTTAATTCGGCAGTGCGATCGCCCACTGGTTCGCTGCTAAACACTGTTTCGGTTCGCACTCCCAGCAATCGCACTGCAACTGTACCCGCACCCGTGGCCCTGACTGACTCTGTTTCGAGGGTTGCGGGAACAGAGGCGATCGCCAATTCTCGCTCGTTTCCCGTCAGAGATACCGTACCGCGGCGCGTCACCAAAGCGCGATCGGTGTAAACTGTAACTTCGGATATGCTAGTATTTAGTGTTTTAATGGTATCAGAATTAAGTATTTCTGAGTCAGTCATTGCCAGTTGCTCCTATTTAATAACCGTTTAGTCGATCGAGCTATTTCAAAAGTAGTTTATTGATCAATTTTCCCGATCGCCCATTCCTCTAGCAAACTCCTCAAGCGCATCCAAAGGTGAAGCAAACAAAATGCAGCGTTTAAGCAAAGACAAGTCTAACTCAGGCAGCACTTCGCTGCTAGTAATGCGATCGTAACCTTCCTCTCGTAGATGGTAAAGCTCTAGAGTGCCATCTTCCCAAAACCAGACTTCCGGGACTCCCATCAGTCGGTATTTCTGAAGTTTAATCGGACTACCGCTAGTGAGAACTACCTCAATACACAGATCGGGAACATCCTTATCTGTTCCGAAACAATAAGACAAATCTGCTTGATACTCCACTTTCCCCTCAACAATTTGACTGTAACTGCCGCTGGGAAAAAATTGTATTCTATTAAATTGAAAAAAATTGATCGGTAGCGCTGCAATCAGACATCGAGTTGCCTCGTGAGGTTTACTGATTCCCACAATTTCTATAACTCCATCACAATAAAATAAGCATATATTCCCCACGTCTTCAAAGCCAGCTTGAATAGCTTTGAATTGATGCCATGTCACACCGCGCCAAGTGAAACGTTGTTCGACTGCGGGAGAAGTGGTTTGATTGTCTACAGTTTGAAGCATGATTGTTTTATTGATGTTCAAAATGGTAGCGCGCGGGAGTGGGCGGGTTTACGAGTTTACTAAATCGTTAGTTTTAGCCATTGATAATTGATTTGTAAAACCCGCCCCTATGTTTAATTTTAGCTCAGTGGCTCGATTCCTGCCAAATCCAAAATTTGAGGAATTAAATCTTCTCGTTTGACGGCCATCATGTGAACTCCTTGACAAATCTGCCGCGCTAGCTTGACTTGTTCGGCAGCAATTTTTATGCCTTCCTGCAAGGGTTCGGGAGCTTTTGCCAAACGGTCTATCGTCTCTTGCGGAATGTGAACTCCTGGCACGTATTTTTTAATAAATTCAGCATTTTTCGCTGATTTAAACAAAAATATTCCTGCTAAAACAGGCTTGTTGCACCCCGCAGCAATGTGGTGCATAAACTTATCCAAAACTTCAAAATCTGTAATTAATTGACTCTGAAAAAACTGTGCTCCCGCCTCTACTTTTTTCTCAAATCGACTTTGCAAACCAGACCAACTGGGGCATTGCGGATCGACTGCTGCACCTACAAATAAATCAGTAACTCCGTCGGTTAAAGGTTTGTCATTCCAGTCTTGGCCACCGTTCATTTTTTGAATAACTTGCAATAGCCGAACAGATTCCAAATCGAATACACTTTTTGCTTTAGGATGGTCGCCCGCTTTGACGGGATCGCCTGTGAGTGCTAATACATTGCGAATGCCTAAAGCGTGGGCCCCCATGAGATCCGCTTGCAGGCCAATTTGATTGCGATCGCGACAAGCAACTTGACAAATTGGCTCAATTCCGTGCTGCACTAAAATCGCCGAAACTGCTAGCGGACACATTCGCAAAACTGCGCGACTCCCGTCGGTGATATTAATGGCGTGTACTCTATTTTTTAGGCGTTCAGCCATTTGAATTGTGTGAGTTATGTCGCCACCTTTTGGTGGGGCAACTTCGGCGGTAATTATAAATTCTCCGGGGGTGGTGCAGGCTGTGCGAAAACGGTTCATGATTATTTGTCTGTTATTGGTTATTTGTTATTTGACTGTTGACAGTGGACTGTTAGCAGTTGTTAGTGGGCTGTTGGCTGTTGTCATTCTTAACAAGTAACCAAGAACAACTAACAACTAACAACTAACAACTAAACAGGTAAAGAATAACCGAAAGCTGTCTTCACCTTAGTTAGAGTTTGATTAGCAATAGCTTCTGCTTGTTCTCTTCCGCGACGTAGTACAGACTCTAAATATCCCGGATCGTCCATTATTTCCTTGTATTTATCCTGAATTGGTTTGAGGGCATTAATTGTCGTCTCTGTCAGCAAGGGTTTAAAATCTCCCCAACCCATGTTTTCACACTCCGTTGCTACTTCTTCCTTAGATTTGCCGGAAAGCAGGAGATAAAGTGTCAGCAAATTTCTCGCTTCGGGGCGATCGGGGTCGTCAAAAGTCAAACCCCGCACGGCATCTGTTTTGCAGCGCTTGATTTTTTTGGCGATCGTATCTGGCGAATCCAATAAATTAATTCGACTTTGTTCGGAAGGGTCAGATTTCGACATCTTGCGCGTGCCATCTGTCAAACTCATCACCCTCGCACCGTCAGTCCGAATTAACGGTTCGGGAAGTTTCAATACTGGCTTTTCGGGTGTGCCGAATTGGTGATTCAATCTGATGACAATATCGCGGGTGAGTTCCAAATGCTGTTTTTGGTCTTCTCCCACTGGCACTTTGTCTGCATCGTAAAGCAAAATATCTGCTGCCATTAACACGGGATAATTTAGCAAACCGGCGTTGACATTTTCACCTTGTTTAACTGCTTTTTCTTTAAACTGAATCATATCTTCGAGCCAGTTAATCGGCGTAATGCAGTTTAGCAGCCATGCTAGTTCTGTGTGAGCCGAGACGTGGGATTGCACGAAAATAGTAGAATATTCTAAATCGATGCCGCAAGCTAAATAGAGTGCGGCGATCGTGTAAGTGTCGGAGGCTAGAGTTGCTGGATTGTGCGGTGCGGTAATTGCGTGCAAATCGACTACGCAGAAGTAATTTTCGTACTGACTTTGACCTTCTACCCAGTTGCGAATTGCACCGAGATAATTACCGAGGTGAAGATTGCCTGTTGGCTGAACTCCTGAAAGAACGCGCTGTTTGCCCATGAGGAAAGAATAGAATTGAAGTCACATTTCTATATTGACACGTTATTTCAATTTCAGAGCCTCTAATTTTCTGGCGGTTGACTGTTGACTGCTGACTGCTGACTGTTGACTGTTGACTGCTGACTGTTGACTGTTGACTGTTGACTGACAACTAACAAGTGACAAGTGACAACTAACAACTGACAACTGACTAATTACCAATCTGTCAGCAACCTTGCTTTCCGCAAAACAAATGTCAGAACAGTTTCTTCGCCGGTAATAATATCGGCTCTGCCTTCCATTCCCGATTGAATCGAATACTGGCGGGAGACATTAGCCTGGGGGTTTCCGAAAAATTGACCGTTGGCGGATTTGAGTTTTGTTAAATAAGTTTGTTCAGGCTTAATTGCCACTTCGTAATAAGCTGTACCTAAATTATTAGTGGGATTTTGAGTGGCGATCGCATCTGGGGCGATTTCGCTGACAGTTCCTTTTAATGTGCCGTAATCGGGAAAAGGCAAAGCCGAAATCCTGATCTGTACGGGTTGGCCGATTTGGATGCGGGCGATGTCTTGGGATGTCACCTTGGCTTTGACTACCAGGGGTACGTCGCTGGGGACGATTTGGGCGATCGCGCTGCCGGCTTGTACGGTTTGACCAGTATTTCGTACTTCCAGTCTGAGAATTGTACCATCCGTAGGTGTGCGGATCACGCTATTTTCGAGTTTTAAGTCAATTTGATTTAGTTCTTTTTTAGCTTGAATTAATTGTTGTTGAATGGAGGCTTGCTTGACGAGCAAAACCCGCCGACTTCGACCCAGCCTCTCGGCGACATCTGGCAGCGATGTGGCGAATTTTACTAAAGCGGATTCGATTAATTCCTGTTGGGCGGAACTTTCACTTTGAA
The DNA here is from genome assembly GCF_036701435.1 of Microcoleus sp. Pol12A5. Taxonomy (NCBI): domain Bacteria; kingdom Bacillati; phylum Cyanobacteriota; class Cyanophyceae; order Oscillatoriales; family Microcoleaceae; genus Microcoleus; species Microcoleus sp. Pol12A5. Next base: position 9,188 of record NZ_JAUBQU010000074.1, on the reverse strand, counting down.
TGCTTTTAAATTGGGCGCTGGCCAAAATTTGATTTTCTAAGTCGCGCAGTTGCTGGTTGATTTGCTGTGCTGCTGGTTGAGACTGGTTAATTATTTCTTGTAACTGTTTTTTTTGCTCGCTTAAACGCGAAGCGTCTATAACTGCGATCGCATCTCCTTCTTTTACTGTCTGATTCTCGCTGACAGCAATGCTTTCGACGGTTCCTTCTGTGGCTGCTTGCACGACGCGCACTTCTCCGGCGGGACGGACGATCGCATCTGCTTTTACTGTAGCGCTGTATTTGGTGACGCTAGCCAGGGCGATCGCCCCGCCAAACGTCGCCACCATCAAAATGCCCCCCAAAGTTGTCCAGCGGCTGACAGGGGGCAAAAACTGGTCGTTATCAAAGGTTTCAGGGGGTGTGGCTTCGGGAGTGAGAGACATGGTGGTAGCTGGGGGAGAGGGGAATAGTTGGAAATTTTGAGTTTTGAGTTGGGGGAGAGCCAGAGATCGCTGATTTGTTTTGTCACTTTTACGATCGGCTTTCCGGAAACCAAGTATAGGTTTAGAAGTCTAAATCAAAATTCACAGGGTAGAGGTAAAAATCCGCACAGCTTTGCCGTTCCCACCCACAAACTTCGCCAAATATCAAGACGAGTGAAGCCAGCGGGCTACAGTCAGGAAAATATGGGATTTTTGCCATAACTTTTGGCGCTGTTACCGGGTTTTTACTGTATGCGTAGGTAGTAAGTAAGTACATAGGTATTAATAGGAGTTATTTATGTCAGAAAGTCAACCAGGTTCACTCTTCATCGAAGTAACCGATGGAGAATCTGCTACTGTCAACGGTGGCAACATTACCAGCGGTGTTAGCGGTGCTAAAAGCAACAGCGAGACGGATAACAGCAGCAGCTATGGCCTGAATATGCTGTTTTTCCTGCCGCCGCCTAGCCAGCTTTATCTGTACGATCCGAACCTCGGTCGCCCTTACAAAACCCTAGTGGTTTAAATAGCTGAGTCAAGTTGTGCCACCAAGTAAATTTTGAAAATTTTTCCGTAATATTCCGGAGGCTGTACAGCACTACAAGAAGTCTTAGTCAGTATTTACACGAGGCTCTAGAAATTAGATAAGATTTCTAGCTTCCCTTCGCTTTTCTCAACTTAAACGGAGTCAAATCATGAAAGAAACAAAGGACAATTCACTGTTTGCTGAACTCACTCCTGAAGAATCAGCTAGCGTCAACGGCGGTTACTATTATTCTAATCGATATAACTGTTACCGTCCGACCCGTCACGTCGTGTACCGCCGGAATTGCGACGGCTCCTTCAGAGTAGTGTACCGCTACTGGTAAATTTTAGTGCTGTCAATTCAGCTCGCTCGATGTTAATTAATAAAGCACCCATAAGTTTATGGGTGCTTTGTTCTGATTGGCTACTCGGTGAGGGGTAATGTTCATTAGGCTCTACTCATTATTCATTTTGCCAAATGTTAAAGAACATTCCTTTTATCCCAGAAATGCCTTTCTTCGGACAAGTAAACAGGTTGATGAAATATCAGGTTGTTCTCCAGCAGAGCGAAGAAGATTGCGGTGCAGCTTGTCTGGCTTCGATCGCCAAATTTTACGGACAGAATTTTACAATTAGCCGCTTGCGAGAATTTGTCGGTACGGGCCAGCAAGGGACGAGTTTACTGGGCTTGAAACAAGGCGCTGAGGCGATCGGCTTTAATGCTCGATCGGTGCGAGCGGCCGCTGCAATTTTAGACAAGCTCGATGATGCCCCTCTACCGATGATTATTCACTGGAGCGGCTATCACTGGGTTGTTTTGTACGGCAAACAGGGCAACCAATATGCGATCGGCGATCCGGCTGTCGGTATGCGCTATGTTTCTAAAGCAGAATTAGCAGCAGCTTGGACAGATTGGCTGTGCTTGCTAGTAGAACCCGATGCTGAGCGGTTTTTTGCAGCAGCAGAGGGTCAACCGCCCGCTAATTCCTTACAAAAATGGATGCGCCGGATTGGGATTTACCGCCCGATTTTAATGGAAGCATTTTTGCTGAATGCAGTCTTGGGTTTGCTGTCGATTTCTTCGCCTTTTCTAGTTCAACTGCTCACCGACGACATTCTGGTGCGGGGCGACAGACAACTCCTGGCGAGTGTGGCGATCGCAGTTATAGTTATGAACCTTTTTAGCAGCAGTTTAGGATTGATACAGTCGAACTTAATTGCTCAGTTTTCTCAGCGTTTAGAGTTGGGATTGGTGATGGAATTTGCTCGCAAATTTCTGCGATTGCCTTTGAGTTTTTACGAAACCCGACGCAGTGGAGAAATTGTCAGTAGATTACAAGATATCCAAGAAATTAATAAATTAGTTTCTCAAGTCGCTATCAGCTTGCCCAGTCAATTTTTTATCGCTGTAGTTTCTTTTATCTTTATGTTGTTTTACAGCAAGGAACTGACGTTGGCAGCTACAGCTCTAGCTCTTTTAATGACTGCCTCTACAGTGGTCTTTCTGCCCGTATTGCAGCAAAAAACGCGCAGTTTATTTGTGCTGGAAGCAGAAACTCAAGGCGTTTTAGTAGAAACTTTTAAAGGCGCGCTGACTGTCAAAACTACTACCAGCGGTCAGCAACTTTGGGAAGAATTTCAAACCCGCTTCGGTCGCTTAGCAAAGCTAACTTTCCGCACTACACAAATTGGCATTCTAAACAATATATTTTCTGGTTTTGTTGGCTCTGCTGGCAGCATTACTCTGCTGTGGCTTGGTAGCGGTTTGGTGATTGACAAGGTATTGAGTATAGGTCAGTTGCTAGCGTTTATTAGCATGAATCAAAACGTTACTACTTGGGTGAATTCGCTAGTAGGATTTACTGATGAGATGACTCGCGTGCAGACAGCTACTCAACGGCTGTCGGAAGTTATAGATGCTGAACCGGAAACTAAAGACGATACTAATAAACCTTTTGTAACTATTCAGAACCACGACGGTGTTGTTTGCAAGAGTGTTAGTTTTCACTACCCCGGCAGACTTGACTTGCTGGAAAATTTTTCCGTTACGTTTCCCGGCGGTCAAGCAATTGCTTTAATCGGCCATTCCGGGTGCGGAAAAAGTACGCTGGCTAAAGTAATTGCTGGTCTGTACCCGCTGCAATCTGGTAATATTAGAATTGGCGGTTACAACTTGCAGGATTTGTCTCTCGACAGTCTCAGACAGCAGGTAGTATTGGTTCCTCAAGAAGCGCATTTTTGGAGCCGTTCGATTCTAGAAAATTTTCGTTTGGGCAGTCCAGATATCAGCTTTGAACAGATTGTTAAAGTTTGCAAAATTGCGGGGGCGGATGAATTTATCAGCCAATTGCCGGATAAATATCAAACTGTTTTAGGGGAGTTTGGAGCAAATATTTCTGGCGGACAAAGACAAAGATTGGCGATCGCCCGCGCTATTCTCAACAACCCGCCTGTATTGATTTTAGACGAATCTACCGCAGGGCTTGACCCCGCAAGCGAAGCGGAAGTTTTAGAACAATTGTTGATGTATCGGCACGGGAAAACGACGATTTTTATCAGTCACAGGCCGCGAGTGATCGATCGCGCCGATTGGATTATCATGTTAGAGCGCGGTCGGTTGAAACTGCAAGGCTCGGCTGCAAAATTGCGATCGATTCCCGGAGATCATTTAGAATTTTTGCATCCTTGAGCGAGTTAATAAAACGACAGGTTGAAATCTGTCGCTACATAAACAACACCCGGATCATCTCACTTTTGCACCCCACTCCAACCCTCCCCGAACCCGCGGGGAGAAATTAAGAAATTCACAAATGATCCGAGGATTGCTATATCGTTGACTGTTGCATCGGAATTATCAAATCGAGTCAACAGTCAATAGTCAACAATCATTTCGCTCGTGCAACCGGAATTGATATGATTCATGACTAATAACTTCTCTAAGATTCTTGAGCTAAAGTACATCGATCGCACAATCCGAAAAACTCCAAAGTGTGATAATAAATTTTGAAAGAATGAGATTGTTGTAGTTGGCTTTCTAAGTGGTGGACGGGACATTCGTCGATCGTAATTGACGCGCCACATTCTAGACAAGTTAAGTGATGTTGGTCTTGGTGGGCGGCACCGTAGAGAGACTCGCCACTAGCAAGCGTTCTGACGTGAACGAACCCCTCTCGCTTTAAACCGTCGAGGGAACGGTAAACGGTTGCTAAGCCCATGCTTTGGTCGCTGTTACGCAGTTCTAAGTAGATATCTTGCGCTGAGAGCGATCGATTCAAGTGCTTGAGCAAATGTAAAATACGCTCCTGACTGCGGGTGCGGTTGGTTCTCATAATTTTTTGTGTAATCTGCTAGAGTCAAATCTGTCCCTATTTCTAGGCTATCTTACTTGGGCGAACCAAATGGCGATCGGCGCGCAGCTCGGTTGTAGAATACAATGGGGCTAACTTTCACATCACCTACCGCAACATTCCCGTGACTCAGAAATATCTTGCCCAAATCTATGTTACCCTCCGCCCTTCTGTTTTAGATCCCGCCGGCACTGCCGTACAGTCTGGTTTGCAACACATGGGATACGACAATGTTGAGCGCGTGCGTATTGGGAAATACGTTGAATTGACGCTGACTGCTGCTGCTGAGTCGGAGGCCCGCGAACAACTCGATCGCGTTTGCGACCAACTTTTGGCCAATCCAGTGATTGAAAATTATCGCTTTGATCTGACTGAAATTCCTGTTGCTGTGGAGACAGCGGCGGCATAAATGCGATCGCCCCTAGGGTCTTTTTAAACCCGGAGATCCCCCCTTAATAAGGGGGGACAAGAGTGTTCACAGTCTCTGTTAACAATACAAGAACTAGAACGACTCAAAGTCCCCCTTTTTAAGGGGGATTTAGGGGGATCGAGACTTCGATACAAGGAAGAAAAACATAAGATTTTAGTCTTATGTTGACACCTCTTCCTTCTTCCTGACATCCGTTACATCCGTTACATAATCCGTTGCCGAACTTCCTTCTTCCTTCTTCCTTCAGCTTATGAAATTTGGAGTTATTGTTTTTCCGGGTTCAAATTGCGATCGCGATGTGGTGTGGGTAACTCAAGGGTTACTCCACCAACCAACTCGCATGATTTGGCACGAAGATACCGATATTTCGGATATTGATATCATTGTAATTCCCGGTGGTTTCAGTTACGGAGATTATTTGCGGTGCGGCGCGATCGCCCGTTTTTCTCCGGCGATGCGGGCTACTGCGGAACACGCGAAAAAAGGCAAACTTGTACTGGGTATTTGCAACGGTTTTCAGGTGTTGACTGAAGCTGGTTTGCTGCCCGGTGCTCTGGTGCGGAATGCGGGGTTGAATTTTATTTGCGATCGCGCTTCTTTGAAAGTCGAGCGCGGTAATACTCGTTGGACTGCCGCTTATACTACGGGTGAAATCATCGATTTGCCGATCGCCCACGGGGAAGGCAATTATTATGCCGATGCCGATACTTTAGCCGAGTTAGAAGAACACGAGCAAGTGCTGTTTCGCTACTGCACAGAGGCGGGCAAAATTAGCGATGCTGGCAATCCGAACGGTTCGTTAAATAATATTGCCGGTATTTGCAATCGGGCTGGCAATGTATTAGGAATGATGCCGCATCCTGAGAGGGCTTCCGATCCGATGTTGGGCGAAACTGATGGGGTGAAATTGTTTCAAGGATTGCTGATGGCAACTGTGGCTGCTGTTTTGTAGTTGCAATATTTGAGTTATTGCATTTGCAATAACCGCCAGGGGTTAAAACCCCTGTCTCATAGCCCAAGTCCTCGCTATGAGGACTAAAAACCTTGTGATATCAACTAACTTTTCAGTCGGTTTCAAGCGACTTTCGCTATGAGGCGGGGGTTTCAACCCCCGACGGACTAAACGCAAGCGTGCAAAATATAATTACTACCAACTTTTGAAAAGAAGAATATTTATTTTATGCCACTACTTGACTTAGCTAATTTTAAAACTAGAGTTATTGGATGCAGTGCGGTGATGGCTATTGGACAAGTTATTTCAAATGCGATCGCAAATCCGGGAACTCAAGCAGCAGCAGCGGGTATGATGGGCGGCCCGATCGCAGTTGGGGGAGTTTCGATTTTGGCGGCGATTGCTAGTGGTATAGCGGGGAATATCGCGGCTAATGACCTCGGAAATCGGATGACGGAACGGTTGAGCAGAAATCCGAGGATTCTCGATAATCACGATTTGATTAAGGCGGCGGGTGAGGCGATAGGCTATATTTTGAGAGAGGTTGCGAAGTCCGATCGCCTAATTGCGATCGCCGAAACCAAAAATTTGCCTTATCCAGAAACAGCACTCAGTCAATTAGCCGAGAAAACTCCTGAATACTGGCTGGATATTAACACGAATACAGCCGATTTGTCAAGAGGTTTAAATATTTCCGAAGATCAGCTAACCCAGATTTTTTCTGCGGATGTCGAAGAGTTCGATCGAGTTACCGGATTGACAACGGCAGATTGGGCAAGTTTCGTCAACGAATTCGCGGCCAGCGAGGGCAAATCCTTCGATGCGGAAATTGTGGAATTTGTCGCGGAGAAACTGTACGCAACTTTCCCGAAAGCGTACCGCGAAGTGCTGAAACTGGATGCGGCGAAGGGAGGAGAAAAGTTTGCGGCGATGCTGTTGAATCTGCACCAAATTGCTTTGGCAGAGTTCAAAGATTTGGGGCTGCAAAATGGGGAAATTCTGCACAAATTGGAGGCCGTGGCGACTGGGCAGCAGATTTGTCAAGTGATGGGGAAATTGGAATCCATAGAAATTGGCATCCGATCCGATTTGGCGCAAGTTCAGAATTTGCTGCAACGATTTGTTGATACTTCCGCGCCCCGATTGCCGCTTCCCTACGAGTGCGAAACGATTATTCAAGACCGCACTCAAGACTTTACAGGCCGCCGATTTGTGTTTGAAGCAATTATCGAATTTTTGCAGAAAAATCCCAAAGGATATTTTGTTTTAGAAGCCGATCCGGGGGTCGGAAAAAGTTCAATTATGGCGAAGTTAGTGCTGCTGATGAAGCGGCGCTGTGTTGTCCATTTTAACTCGCAATCTCAAGGCACGGTTAAGGCAAAGCAATTTCTGGAAAATGCCTGCACTCAGTTAATTCAAGCCTTTAAACTGGATTACCCAAAATTGCCAGAAAATGCCACTACAGATGGCAACTTTCTCAGTCGATTGTTGGGGGAAGTCAGTGCTAAATTGGGCGGAAAAAAGTTAGTTTTTGTTGTGGATGCCCTCGATGAAGTCGATCTGAGCGATCATGGGCGTGGCAGCAATGTCCTCTATTTGCCAGATGCTTTGCCGGATAATGTTTATTTTATTGTGTCGAAGCGACCGGAATCTCTGCCTTTGCCAAATCATCAGGTTTTTGATTTGATGCAGTACAGTGCAGAAAGTTTGGCGGATGTCAAGCTTTATATTGACAAACGCACCAGCAACAGCGCGTCAATTCAGAGTTGGATTAACCGTCAAAATTTGCAGCGAGAACAGTTTGTGGCGGCGGTGGCAGAAAAAAGCCAGAATAATTTTATGTACCTGCGCTATGTGCTGAATGATATCGACAGCGGCAAGTACAGCGATGTGAATTTGCAAGATTTGCCGAGGGAGTTGGAAGGATATTATGAGAAGCATTGGGCGCGGATGGAAATGGCGGTGAGAGATAAGGAATTGCGCCGCCGGAAGTTGAAGGTGATTTATTTGTTGACCAAAACTCGCAAGCCGGTTTCCTGCGATATTTTGGCGGATTTTGCTGAGGAAGATGCCTTGGATTTGCAGGAAGTGCTCGATGATTGGGAACAGTTTCTGCGACGTAGCAGCGACACTCCCCCAGATTACAGTATCTATCACGCGAGTTTCCAAAGATTTCTGCACCGTAAGGATGTCGTGCAGAAAGCTGGGGTGTCGCTGCGGGATATCGAAACGGCGATTTCTGATAATTTGTGGGAGGATTTGTACGGGGATGAGTAAGTTTAAAGAACGGTTGGGGAAACTGTCGCCGAAAAAGCGGCTTTATGCTTTGGAAACTCTGCCGGGACATTTGGCAGAGAGTGTTCAAGGGGAACGGCTGCATCAGTTGTTAACGGATTTTGATTTTATTGAGGCGAAGCTGGATGCGTTGGGGGTGCAACCGTTAATTGAGGATTACGATTTGGCGAGAAATTCTGATGTGTTGCTGTCTCAGGAGCAAAGTGAAACGCTGAATTTGATTCAAGGGGCAATTCGCAAGTCGGCGCACGTTTTAGAGAAGGATAAAACACAATTGGCAGTACATTTGTGGACTCGGTTGGTGGATTTTGAAACACCTGAAATTCAGGGGGTCGTGAAACAAGCTAAGCAGTCGAGAAATAGTTCCTGCCTGTGGCCTTTGAAGCCTAATCTGGAAAGGGCAAATGAGGGTGCGCTGCGGACGCTTGCCGGTCATAGTGGCTCGGTATGGGCAGTGGCGATCGCACCCGACGGAAAAACAGCGATTTCCGCATCTTTGGATTCTACCCTGAAAATCTGGGACACCGAGACAGGCCGGGAACTGAAAACTCTCACGGTTCATAGTTCCTCGGTAACAGCAGTGGCGATCGCACCCGACGGAAAAACAGCGATTTCCGAATCTTTGGATTCTATCCTGAAAATCTGGGACACCGAGACAGGGCGGGAACTGAAAACTCTCACAGGTCATAGTTCCAGGGTAAGTGCAGTGGCGATCGCACCCGACGGTAAAACAGCGATTTCCGCTTCCGACGATCAAACCCTGAAAATCTGGGACACCGAGACAGGCCGGGAACTGAAAACTCTCACTGGTCATAGTTCCGGGGTAAGTGCAGTGGATCTCGCACGCGACGGTAAAACAGCGATTTCCGCATCTATGGATAAAACCCTGAAAATCTGGGACACCGAGACAGGCAAGGAACTGAAAACTTTCACGGGTCATAGTTCCGGGGTAAAAGCAGTGGCGATAGCACCAGACGGTAAAACAGCGATTTCCGCATCTTCGGATGAAACCCTGAAAATCTGGGACACCGAGACAGGCAGAGAACTGAAAACTCTCACTGGTCATACTTCCTGGGTAAAAGCAGTGGCGATAGCACCAGACGGTAAAACAGCGATTTCCGCTTCCGACGATCAAACCCTGAAAATCTGGGACACCGAGACAGGCCGGGAACTGAA
>NZ_JAUBQU010000073.1:0-34702 GCF_036701435.1 Microcoleus sp. Pol12A5 | reverse complement strand
TGCCATTCTTCCAGAGGGGGTACAGGGCTATGTCCTTGATTTTATCAAGCTTTTGACGGGGTTGTCACCCCGTCAAGCCTTTTGGTTTAGTAGTGCTATATGTCTTTTGGGATCTGACAAACTGCAAGACTTTCAGCCAAAAAGTTAGCTACCCCAAATAGTCCCCAGCTATCAACTAATATAACACCAAATATAGTAGTCCTAGATGATTTATGAGAATTTACCATAAATGTGAAGCTTAGCGAAATCAAATATCTGATAATGAGTAAGTAACTTAAATATACATTTGACGGCAGCAAAAGTCTTACACATATGATAGCAATCCTTAATCCATTGTTTAGCTTGTAACCAAATATCTTCTATTAGATTCTGAGTCGGATCGTTGGGCGCAAATCTCAAAGAAGTGATTTTCCAATTAGATTCATCTAAACCATTATTCACCACTGATAAAAAATCTTTAACCTCTGCTGAAGAATGATATTTAGCGCCATCCCAAATTAATGCTATCTGCTGAGCCTTATATTGGCTCATCAGATACTTTAAAGATTGAATAGTATGTTCTCCATTTCCCTTTGGATATGCCTGAATTAGACATTGACCAGTCGCAATATTTACGGAACCAAAGTAAGTCTGTCGCTCTTTCTCATTCACAATTGGGACTTCCACTCTTTGATTCTTCTTGCCCCAAACATACCCACAGATATCTCCCCAAAGAAGATGACATTCATCCTGAAAAAAAACTCCCCACTTACCTGATTCGATTTCTTGGCGATGAGCCTATAACCATTGGGTCACTTCTTAGGTTTTTTTTGACCAGTTCAGGATCTGTTTTAGGGTTACGTTTTTGAGATTTTTTCCAGCTTAAACCAGCAGAGTCAAAAATCTCATAGTAACTTTGCTGAGAACTAAAAACAATCTCATACCGCTCTTCTATATAAGCTTTTAGTTCTCCTAAATTCCCATATTTTTTTCGTACCCCATCAATAATGGCTGCTCGTTCCTCAAGTTTTAAATATCCCACGGAACCCTTATAAGCCAGCTTCAGAGCAGATACACCTTGCATGGTGAATATCTGAGTCCATTTACTAATAAAGCCAGAACTCACTGATAAACATTCCTGAATCTCGCGTTGCTTATATCCTTTGGGCTGCATAGAGACGGTAATTTCTCGTTTCAAATCGCGCGGATCGGGATTAGATTGGATAAATTCCGTTAACTATTCTAACATATACAAATTATGTAGCGATCGTGGCTATTATCTCATAAATCATTTAGGATTGCTATATCAACAACACAACAGCAGAATATTTTACCCCAGAAATGGATGCAGCTTTAGATATTGGCAATTGGCAAAGTACCCAGGAGATTTCCATAGAAGCGGCGCGTCATTACCCGGACAATGGAGAGATTTATCGGTATGCTTACATTCTCGCTACCTCAAAAGTTACTGTTAGTCCCAGTGATGCATAAAAGCGTAAAAACATTCAAGCAAGTCGCCAGTGGATGAGAGAAAAATGGCAAAAATATCGCCGTAACTTGGTAGCAGTAAAAGCGGGTGAATGATTAGCTACAGCTATTCCCAGATGAAGAATATTTGGCGCGCGGTGCGATTAATTATGCTTATATTCCGGCAATTACTATCGAGCCAACGAATCGACTCATTATTGTTGTTTATGTCGAAGATAGTGGGACAAAAGCTGTTCTTGATACGGATGCGCCCTACCCCATAATCACACCAAAAATTGCCCAAAAAGCCAATTGATATAGAGTTGAGCGGCTGGATAGGAAAACAATGTTAGTAAGACGAATGCGGCTAGAAGCGAGTGTTATTCGCCTGAACATGACTTTACCTGCTGATCAAGGTGAGGATTTAACCGTGGATAATACAGCTTTTATTCCTGATGTTGAGGAATACTGGAAAAATCTTGTTTGTTCAATCGATAAAATCGGTTTTTGACAAAGGATTCGTTATCTTGTTGATCCGGTGGCTAGTGATAAAAATTTTCCCGCTCTAAAAATTAATAAAGTTTAGGACTTTTAATAAATGAATATATATATAACTTTTTCCAGATTTTGGTATAAAAAATATTGTTAAAAAATGATGGGGTGGTTCACTAAAAGCGATTATTGAGTTCGATCGGCGTTGGCAGATTATTGAATTTGCTGTATTCGGCTCTGTACAATAGATAATAGCCGATGCGCGAGGCTGCACAATATGCTCAACAACACCATTACCATTCCCCAAACCTTCAAAGTAACTCACGAATAGTTCCAGCAAATTGCTGCCGTCAATCCTGAGTTAAGACTAGAGAGAACAGCTACAGGAGAATTAATTGTTATGCCCCCCACAGGAAGCGATACAGGCAAACGCAACCAAGATGTGTCAGGACAACTGTAGCAGTGGAATCGACAAATCAAGCTAGGAGTAGTATTTGACTCTTCTACTAGTTTTCAACTGCCCAATGGGGCCGATCGCTCCCCAGATGCCTCCTGGGTTAAATTAGAACGGTGGCAAACTATCACACCCAAAGAACAAGAAGGTTTCGCTCCCCTTTGTCCAGACTTTGTTGTAGAATTGCGATCTAAATCTGACAACAGGGAACCATTGCGAGAAAAAATGCGGGAATACATCGTGAATGGAGCAAGTTTGGGGTGGTTAATCGATCGCAAAAATAAGCAAGTCGAAATATACAGACAAAATCAGGATGTGGAAATATTAGATAATCCCAGCACTTTGTCAGGGGAAGATGTGTTACCAAGGTTTGTCTTAGATTTAACAGATGTTTCGTAGTGACACCGAAAGATTCACCAACAGCAATATAATAAATTAGAGCAGTACGTCAATCCCAAATCTCAAATCCCATGCCTCTAACGCTTTACAACAGCTTGACCCGTCGTGAATCACCTTTTGAACCCATCGAACCAGGAAAGGTGCGGATGTACTGCTGCGGCGTTACGGTATACGATTACTGCCACGTCGGCCACGCCCGCGCTTACATTGTTTGGGACATGGTGCGGCGCTATCTGATGTGGCGGGGATACGATGTGCGCTACGTGCAGAATTTTACAGATATTGACGACAAAATTCTCAACCGCGCCCGCGAAACAAATTCCACAATGGAAGCCGTGGCGGAACGCTTCATCGAGGAATATTTTGCAGATATGGACAAGCTAAATATTCTCAGGGCCGATGAATATCCCCGCGCCACCCATACAATGGACGGCATTAAAAGGCTGATTCACGAATTAGAAAATAAAGGTTATGCCTATGCTTCCGGCGGCGACGTTTACTACAACGTGAGGCAATTTCCAGATTACGGAAAACTTTCCGGCCGCAAGTTGGAAGAAATGCAGGCTGGGGCTAGCGGTAGATTGGAAACTGCAGAAATAGAAGCTCAAAAAAAGCAAGATTCATCAGATTTTGCCCTGTGGAAAAGTGCTAAACCGGGAGAACCTGCTTGGGATTCATCTTGGGGAAAAGGTCGCCCCGGATGGCACATCGAATGTTCGGCGATGGTGCGCGATTGCTTGGGTGAAACAATTGACATTCACTGCGGCGGTTCCGATTTAACTTTTCCGCACCACGAAAACGAAATTGCTCAATCTGAAGCCGCGACGGGCAAGTCCCTGGCTAATTATTGGATGCACAATGCTTTTGTGACTGTCAATGGCAAAAAGATGTCGAAATCTTTGCACAATTTTATTACAATTCGCGATTTATTGGATGGGAATTGGTCGGGCGATACAGCTTTGGAAGAAAGCGAGAAGTCAAAAGCGGTAGAACCGATGGCGGTGAGGCTGTTTGTGTTCATGGCGCAGTATCGCAGTCAAATTGATTTTACCGAAGAGGCGATCGCCTCCGCTAAAAATGGCTGGCACACTCTTAAGGAAGGCTTACTTTTTGGCAGTCAACACGGATCAAAACTGGGTTGGGATGTTGAGAAAATTGATAAATTGACTGAAGAAAATAACACATTAGTCCAGCAATTTCAAGCAGCTATGGATAATGATTTTAATACTCCCGCTGCTTTGACTGTGCTGTTTGAATTAGCCAAAGAATTGGGCAAGGAAAGCAATGTTTTAGTGCATCAAGGCAAAACAGAAATTTCGCCGGAATTGTTGCAGCAAAAATGGGTGGCTTTGGTAACTTTGGCAGGGGTTTTGGGTTTAGAAGTTCAGCCGGAAAGTGATAGCAATGATGCGGCTGGCGGTTTGAGTGATGGGGAAATTGAGGCGATGATTCAGCAGCGGAAAGATGCCCGAAAAGCTAAGAATTTCGCTGATGGCGATCGCATTCGCAACGAACTAAAGGATCGGGGCATTACTTTGATAGATCAAAAAGATGGTACAACAATTTGGCATCGCAGTTGAAATTTAGAGTTTTTTAACCGCAGATGAACGCCGATGAAATTCCATCCGCGTTCATCTGTTGATATCTACGGTTAAAAACTCCCATTGACAAACTCCGCAAGAGCCGCGACAAATTCTGCTGTTGATTCATAGGGCAAAACATTGCGCCCCGGCATTAATAAACCCTCAGCGTTGGGAAAATAAGCTAAATATTGCGCTAATCTTTCATCCGGTTTCTCTTCCTTACCCGCTTGACTGATGCTTGAGGCTTTTTCTCCCATCACAACGAGTACGGGGCGATCGAACTTTTGAATCGTACCGCTATAATCCTGGCGCCAAAACCCCGCTAAAAACGAGAAAACCGCGTGTCTGCTGTCAGGATTTGCCGCCCCAGCCTGCAAAGCATCCAACCATTCGCTGTCAACTTTTGCCGCATCGCCAAACAGTTGTTTCACTGAAAAAGAACGCAAAAACTCAGCGCGTCTGGCGTAGCGGTAAAAAGCGTTTCCCAAGGGAGAATTTAACAAATTCCAGACAATTCGTTGCTGTCTTTCTGTCGAATGTTTGTTCATTACCGCCCAAGCGGGAGGCCCCGCGAGAACTAACCCGCGAATTAAATTTGAGCCGCTTTCCTGCTGCATTTTTGCTAAAGCCAAGCCTACAGACAGTAAAGCACCTTGCACGAGTACGATCGCAGGTTTTTTGACTACAGTTTCCAAGAAATACAGCAACTGTGCGGCCCAATCCTCTGGATAGCAAGCCACAGCCGGCATTTCGCCATCGCCGCAGCCCAAAAGGTCGGGATTGTAAATCGGATTAGTGTTCCCTGCTTTGTACCAACTCTCACAAAATCTATGCCAAAAGATTCTTGACAAACCAACTCCTATCGGATGAATTAATAACAAAGGGATGCTATCTTCTGTCGCAGTAGTTGGGTTATAAACTTCATAAGCACAGCGATAATTTTGCCATTCGTAAAAGAGCGTTGGTGATTTTGTAGACGAAATGGCGGACAAATCTTGGGTGGAATATTGGGGCTGCATATTAATCTTTTAATTTTTAATGTACTATGCTACGACAATGCGAATTTGAGCTTGGACATTTGGTTGTGAGTGGGCAATACGCATCTCTACATTGCTGCCGAGTGCGTTGAGAAAACTAAATAGGCGTTCTGTAGAGAAGTCTTGAGCGCGGTACAAGGCGAAACCCATGATTTGCTGGACATCTTCGGGAAACTCGCGCAAGCCGTCGAAGGAACTGCCGATCCATTCAACGGGTTTTAACAGCGAATTCATATTCTTAATTATATTGTTTATATTATAAAAATTATAATAACATCAAGGGTGAGACGATAGCCAAAAATATAATTACTTAATCATGTCAGAACAGCGGATAACTATTTCTTTACCTAACTTGCTGCTAATTGTAGCATCGTCCTTGCTGCTAGTGCTGCTGTGGCAATTGCGGAGCCTGCTAGTAATTCTAATGATATCAGTTGTGCTGGCTGCTTCGATCGTCCCGATCGTGAATTGGGCAGAAACCATGCGGGCTCCCCGTTGGCTGGCGGTGATTATGGTTTATTTAACTCTCATCGGCGGATTTAGCGGGACAGTAGTGTTAATCGGGCCCACGGTAATCGAACAAATAGAGTTACTGCTGCGGCAGCTACCCGTTTATGTCGAAAGTTTGCGAACTGTGGCAACTAATTTATTGAGTCGCCTAACCGACGATGCCCCAACCTTGGTGGGTCAGTTGGTGGACACTCAATCGCTGACTAATTGGCTGATTCGATCGAGCCAACAACTGGTTTTGCGATCGTACAGCTTAACCAGAGGCATTCTCGGCGGTTTCTTCAGCCTAGTTTTAGCATTATTTATTTCAGGTTATATGGTTGCCGACAGCGACACATTAATCAAAAGTTTGGTGCAGTTTTTTCCGAAACCTTGGGACGCAAGATTAGCCGCACAAGTGGCGCCAATTGGTCAAAGAATGGGAAGCTATATTCGCGGGCGAGTTTTAGTTTCGGGCATTTTAGGGATATTTATTACCACAGGTTTGAGCATTTTGGGAATGCCGGAATTTGCTTTAGGCTTGGGTGCGATCGCAGGTGTTACCAACTTGATTCCCTTCATCGGCCCCGTGTTGGGAGCAGTACCAGCATTAATCGTAGCATTAGCTAAAGGTGGCTGGGTACTTTTGTGGGTATTACTGTTATTTGTAATCATCCAGAATTTAGAAACTTACGTACTAGATCCTTTGCTGGTGGGTTCATCAGTTGGTCTGCATCCTTTATATCAATTGCTGTCTGTATTGGGAGGAGTTCAAGTATTAGGAATTATTGGAGCTGTAATTGTGCCACCTTAGTTTGCGGGAGTGGCAGCTTTGATTGAAAACTTGTATTTAAAACCCAAACTTAGGAGCGAACATCGAGAGGCAATAGATCGGGCTAAAAATAATTCTGACTTGCCACCTCTGACACCTTCAGCGTAACAGCAGCTTACGCCTTGAGAATTCAACACAGTAGACCCCAATTGCAAGCATTCGCTCACCTCTGTGGAAAATATCTGCGTTTATCCGTGTTTATCTGCCTTGCATCTGCGGTTGACTATCAATCAAAGATTCATGCAATAAATCTAGTATCCACAAGTCCGCTGACTAAGGACTAATTGCCACTTCAATGCGGCGGTTGCGCTGCCGATTAGTATCGGAACTATTATCCACCGAAGGGCGACTTTCCCCATAGCCGATCGCCACCCAATGATACTTCTGACCTAGCACACCAGACAAATACTGCACCACAGCCTGAGCCCGCGCAAACGACACATTGCGATTGTCCGCCGCTTCCCCCGCGTCGTCAGTGTGACCCGCAACGCGCACAGTTGCCCCCTCGTGATTGCTCAACTCCGCCACCAAATTGTCCAAAATCGCATTAGTTCCCGCGCGCAAAGAAATGCTGCCAGTATCAAACAAAACATCGCTGGGTAGAGTCACCATCAGCCCATCCCCCCCAAACACCGGATTATTGGTATTCTGTGGGGCAGTATTCACCGTTTCAGGGTTCAGACTCGGGCTGCTGCCGATCGCCGGTAAAGCAGGGGCAACACTTGCCGCCGTTTCCGGCGCCGCCAATTCCCGCGACATCAACTGCAAACGCTTTTCCAAAGTTTCAGTCGGGCGGCTGCTGCCCAACTGACTCTCCAAAGCCGCCGTGCGGCCAATCAGCGCGTTGAGTTCGCCCTGCAACTGTCTCAAATCCGACTGCAATTTCTCTCTCTGGGCAGGACTGACTTTTGACTGGGGAGTAGGTGTAGCGGTTGGGGGCGGGAGCGCAGGAATTGGCGTTGCTGGGGCGCGTTTCGGGCTGGAGGTCAAATTTTGAGTAACACGCAGCAATCTCTCTGCCAGCGGCATCTCCGTCGCGCCTGACGGATAAATTTGAGCGATCGCCATGCCCAGAACCCACGCAAAACCGCTGCCCACCCCCAGCAGCAGCAGTCGAAAAATCAGCGACAGTACAAGCAAACCTTTTCCCCGCGACTTGGAGACGCGAGTGGGGGGGATTGAAGGTTTTTGGTTAAAAGATCGCGTCATATTTCATCCCTCTCAGTGTACATACCAGATTAATTTCGATACTATCTTACCTATCCGATTTGAAATTTGAGATTTTAGATTTGAGATTTCTCCTGCAATCTCAAATCTAAAAAAGAAACCCGGTTTCTATAAATCTGGGGTTGGGTGGCGAAGCATCGAGGCAGAAACCGGGTTTCTAGTCCGTTGCGTGCCAGTCTGAATCTGTTGGATAATTCAGTAAAACTTTTGGAAAAAAAACCGATGACTGACCCTTTAAATAGCCCTTATCCCGTTCCTTGGGAATGGATTACTGCCACTCATGCTAAAGTGAGCTCCACTGCCGGCACAGGCCTCCGCTATTACCGCAGTCCATCCCTAGTTTCAACTAACGGCCAATACGCAGCTTACAGTCGAATTGAGTTGCAAGTGCAGCCGGAATTCTCCCAGTGTCGGGTTAGCAGCGTCATGTTTGTGGAAAATCTCAAAACCGGCGAACTACAAACAGTGGCGGCTGCTTCGCCACTGGCGGAAAGTGGGATGTATGGTAGCGAGGATACAGATATGTCCGGGACGATCGCCATTTTAGTGCCTGTTTCTTGGAATCAAGACGGTTCCCGCATTCTCGCCCGCGAATTTGAAGCAATTTTCAACTCTTCTGATATGTCCGACTACGGTGTCATTTGGGACAAAAATGATAATTACACTTATACCGTTGCTCCCGCTCGCAGTCTTTACACTCATGCTGTATTGTTGGGTTGGAGTCAAGTTTGTCCCGGAAAAGTTCTGTTCCGCGCAGGCAATTTGGGCGATCGATCTTGGCCTCTTTGTGCAGTGGATATGACAGGGCAAACGGTACCTGTCACCGAGGACAAACCCCTAGTTTTCGGCAGTCAAGCCAGCACAGACTGGATCGAACCTAAAACTCGTTTTTAGATATTATGGCGGCATTTTCTTTGATCGGGCCAACAATTTTTTTAGTATCAGGTCAGTCTTTCAACCAATTCATTTTGACCTTGGGGCTGATTATTTTAGCTGTTGTTTTTGGTTTAACAGCGTTTATTTTTATTCGCATTTTTCTAAATTGGTTGCAGGTAAAATTCGAGAACTATCACCTCTTTAGACGCTCGCCCCTAAGAAACAATGGTCATTTAACCGCTAACATTGCACAACCGGAAAATGTTTTTTTAGAACCCCGATTTGTAGAAAGTGATGGAAATTTAACTGCTACTATTTTTGGAGGAAAAAGCGATATTTCAATAGCTTTTGAGCCGGAGACTATCTGCGAAAATTCAGCATCCGTTTCCTATCTCTACAAACCTATCGCCCTTTGGCACGGGCGCTTAATTTTGCCATCAAACGAACAGCGCCATCCTTACGGTACAGTTTTGTTGGAAGTAATAAATGCCCCAAAAAAATATAAAAATTTCATTGGCAAAACAGCATTTTTGAAGTGGAGTACAAATCGCGAAGTACAGTTTTTTGTCCATGCAGTCAGTCAAGATATAAACTTCACACAAGAAACTAAAAAAAGTCAAAAATCTGGCAATATCCATCCAGAGAGATTGAACGGCTGGCGAAATGTCGGCCCTTTAGAAACTCTAGCAGGTAGCCGACTAGAAGACAGCGTGACTGTGATGCTACGCAGGCCCGTGATTGCGATTAATTATAGCAGCAGCGATCGCCAGGAACTCACGATCGATCGCGAGCCAGTACAAATTATCGGACGTTTCTGCGCCTTAGTATCAATTTTACAGCGAAAAGAACCCGACAGCGACAAATTTATTGTTCGGCATTTCAACAAAACATCTCAACAATTTGACGGCGCCGCCGAAATTATTCGGATTCCACAAATACAGCCAGACAAAAATGGCGTAGCGAGGTCTACCAATCACCTGATCGAACAATCGCCATTAAATCCAGACGGCTGGTATATTTACGGCGAAAGAGACGAAGACAGTATATTTGTAGTGCAGGCAATCGAACCCCGCAAAATTGCCCAATTAACACCAGATGAAACACATTTAGGACTGAAAAAATCTCTCGCTTATTTAAACAGTAAAAATTGGGAAAATACACCAGCCCAAAAAGGGCAAGTAAAAAGAGTATTGTTAACCCCGAATGATGGTATAGAAAACGCTTCCATCTCTCCTTGGCAAGAAGGAGATATCGGGATAGTGATTCACAGTTTCGGGGGTATCGGTGGCAAAAAAGGCGAACGGCCACCGCTGGGAATTGTCACCGGACATTTTGCTTTCGGAGTAGCAAAAGTGGTGCGCGATCGCTTTACCAGCGAACTGCGTTTTGACATAGAATACAAACAAGTTTACGCCCACAATCCCGACGGAATTGTCGCAGGTTCCAGCAAATGGCAAAGCTATATGGGAGACTTGCAGCGCGGCTGGTTGGGCGATCGCCCGGTTTGCGATATCATCTGTAAATTAGACTGCGTGTGTTGCGACTACGATTTTGACGGCATCACCTTGTCGCCTTTAACCGAATTAAACCAGCAACTAGATATCATGATGGCCCGCTACCGCAGCGGAGACGGCACCGGTGCAAGTTTAGTCACGCCAGCAACTTCTTGCGTCCAAGATTCAAGTCAGGCAATTTACGCGACAATTAAAAAAATTACTTCCGAAATAGAGTCAAATCCTCAGATTCAAGACTGGCTAAAAACACATCCTACCCACGCACAAACCCAAAGGTTTCACCAGCTAGTAGCATTAGGAGAGAGTTTAGAAAAAGTATTAATGCCCCTGGGTATTGTTCGTCCAGATTGGCGCAAAAATTCGAGATTAGCGGGGATTGATTCTGAACTGAAAAAAACCTTTTTTGTGGGTATAGCAAACCTGATAAAAGCTGCTATTAGTTACCGAACAATGTTGCCCAGGCGCACCCAAGATGAAATCGCCAAAGTTTTATTAAAACAGGGAGCATTTTTGTGGATAATTCGCACCAATCAAGTTGGGGGATTTGACCCAGATATTGAACCGATCGCACCAACAGGGCTTTGAATCATATCAAATCCGGGTTAGAAACCCCTTGATAAGAATCGGCGGTTAAAACCGATCCTACACAAACTTTCGTCCTAGCAGAGAGGGACTAAAGAATAAAAGGGGCATGAAAACGGGATTTTGTATCAGTCAACCGTCAACAGTCAACAATCAACCTTTACCAAGGACTGACTTGAACAGTGCCGTCTGGTGCCAAAACTACACGGAAATCAGCCAGCGCTTCCGCAGGTGGCCTGCTGCCAACCGGTTTGTAAAGCAACTCGGACAACGGCGTTTCGGATCTCTCGACTGCTGCCGAATTCTCCGACTTGTAACCGACAATCGCCCCGTCTTGGGCCACACTCACCCGATAAACCAACTCCGCATCAACCGGAGGCTGATTCTTCACAACTCCGTCAATTTGCTGAGCAACTTTGCCCCTCAAAAGCTCAATTTGCGCTGGATCGGTAATTGGCAAACTTGCTGCATCAGGGCTTGCCAAACCTTCAGCAACAGGACTGGGCGTGCTTTCCGGCGAAGTACTCGACTGCGGTGTGGCGCTAGGTGAAGCGTCCGGCTGCGGCGCAGGGCTCGGAGTCGGCGAAATCGACTCAGCGTTCGGAGTTGGAGTCCCAGGCAGCAAACCGCCCGCAGGGGGCGTGGGATTGGGATTCGGGGAACCAGATCCGCCCGGATTCGGCGTCCCCTGATTCTGGCCCGCGGGATTGGGCTGCGGCACCGGATCTCTCTGGCGCTGCACTTCGGGGACCGGTACCAAGAAAAATGCCATGGCCGCCAAAGCCAAACTCGACACCCCCACGACAGCAGGCAAACTGCGCTTTGCCAAAGGTTCGGCAGACTTCACGTAACGCCTGGAAATTGGGGTTAATTGCAGCGACAATTCCGGCAGCGTCTGCGTGTCTGCAAAAAACTGATCGATCGCCTCTACCAAGTCAAATAGCTGTACCGTCGTCAAATCTACTTTTGCCGACAGTTCTGTTTTTTGATCGATTTGGGTTGGGCTGCCTGTGGAAGCGGGTAGAACGGTCAATCGGTGTAAGTTCCCGTCAATTCTTTGTAACTGCACCATACCCAAATTCGGGCCGTAGCGATCGGGATAATGCACTCCGCTCATAAATTCTTGAGCGTAGCTGCTGACGGCCCTCACCAAGCTTTCAAAAAAATCTCGTCCCCCGCTTAGGGGCTCGCCAAGACCTGTAACATAGCATTCAGCGCTCATTAATATGGAAAGCACCGGCCGTATATCTAACTGGCTGGCTGCGGAACCATCGCTCAACCCTTCTAGAACCAGGGTGCAATTTGGCAGACTGTACTGACGCCTAATAGTCATTTTTTATTCAACTTCTCCATCAAACAGGCTAACCCAGAAGCGCTGCATTCCGGCTGTGCCTGTACAAAATAGCAGTTTGCTCAACAAGTTCAAAGCTAGTTCGTTGAGCTTGTCGTCAGAATCGTAAGCTGCAACTAGCGATCGCTTGGGGTTCATGCGCGATCTAAAGTGAGCTCGAAAGCGTTCTAAATACTCGGCCAGCGGCTGGTTCTGGTTGAGGGGGAGATTTCTCGATCGCAACTGCTGCGAGTCTAGCAGCAACTGCCGAATTGTGGCGGTTAACTTGCGCGCCATATTACAGGCGATCGCCACCAGCGCTTTTGCCTCCACAATGGTAAGGGAGC
The DNA here is from genome assembly GCF_036701435.1 of Microcoleus sp. Pol12A5. Taxonomy (NCBI): domain Bacteria; kingdom Bacillati; phylum Cyanobacteriota; class Cyanophyceae; order Oscillatoriales; family Microcoleaceae; genus Microcoleus; species Microcoleus sp. Pol12A5. The sequence goes on along the minus strand of NZ_JAUBQU010000073.1, from coordinate 22,094 downwards.
GGCGCTGGGTGTAGCGTCTCAGCGGGTTAGTATTCCGCATCAGCCAAAGGGCAACCCGATTTTTGATAATTGATTCCAATTCCAGTTCCTTTGACACGGCCAGCATTTCTTCAGCACCTCCGAGATACAAGGCTTCGATCGCCAGCAACATCAAGTCAATTTGTAATCTGGCTCGGCGGGGACATCCCCCATCGGAAGGCGACAAGTCTGGCAAACTGTCTAAAATTAACGGGTTTGACTGGGTAAGCGAAGTTTCTGACGGCATTAATATCACGGCAACATCCATTCCAAACAAACTATACGGGCACGGGGGGTCTTGAGCAAGACAAATTCTCAACCAAGAACTTCTCTGGGATACTTTATTTTTATCATTGACTTTTAGGTATATTTTCTAATTTAGCAGCAACCGACCGTCACAGGCGAGCTCCAGCGGGAGTTCATCGCCCATTCCCCCAACCCCGCCGCCACTTTGTGATTCCTTGCTTCATTAGGGGAGAAGGGGAGAGTCAGAAAGCCACAAAGAATTACCCATTTCCCATTGCTTATTTCCTATTGGGATCGATCAATGTTCCTGCTTCTGGGGTTTCGTGGCTGCTTCTCTTTGAGCCATAAAATCACTAGCCGCCGCCTTATCAGTTAGGCTAATTTTTCCCTTGAGGCTATCTTGCTCCACAATTGCGCGCATTTTAACAGAACTGTTTTGACCGGTTGCGGTGGAGTCGCTGCAACCAGCTAAATTAGCAACCGCACCCGACAAGTTCAATCCTTGAGTTTCCCATTTACCAAATAGAGAAGGTCTCTCCTCGGCTGTTTTTTCCCTGCCCTCCCTGCTGCCCGATCGCAAATTACCGCTCAAATAAACACCCGATTGCTCGATTGTCAATACCAAAACATCAGATTTCAGACATTCGGGCAAACTTTTAGGATCGAAGCGATAATTTCCCGCAATTGCCGGAGGAGCCTTTAAATTTGCTTCCCCATAAGCGGTTACTACTTTAAACAGCAGTGAAACTAATCCGATCGCAATCCCGTAAAATGCCAGCGATTTGAGGCTTAAATGATTCATCATCTTAGTAATTAGTAATTGGAAATTGGGCATTGGTCATTGGGCATTGGGCATTGGGCATTGGGCATTGGTACTAACTCACCAATAACCAATAACCAATAACTAATAACAACTGCCAACAGTCAACAGTCAACTGACTACATTTGAGGAAGTACCGATGCCAAGTGCGATCGCACTTTAACGTAGCACCGCGCAATCAGCAGCGAAGAATGACACTGCACAGCCAATTCATCAGTATACTGTCCCAAAGTTTGGCGCTCAATTCCCCACTCCCGACTCGTACCTGCAATAGTCAAATCAGCATTAGCAGAAGCCGCTACTACTGCTTGAATTGGCTCAGCAGCCTCCACAATCGGAGTTTCAATGCGCGATCGCACATCAACCGGTAACTGATCCATCACTCGCTGAAACTCGTAACTCAGCTCGTTTCCAGCTTCCCCGTCAACCGCCACCCGCAGCACCGTCAAACGGCGATCCTCGCTATTAACTAACAGTCTCAGCGCCAATTCTAAACCCAAATCATCGTGAATGTTTGCTGCGTAAGGTACTAACAATTTATTCAACGTTTCCCGACCTCTGTCAACAAAAATTGCTACATCCACTTTAGCGTTGCTGAGAATTTGGCCGACACGTCCTCCCAAACGGTTGCTGCTAAAAGTAGGTCTGTGCCATCCTACTAAAATCAAATCCGCGCGATCTATTGTCGCAATTTGTGCCGTCTCCCTCGCTACATCATTAGTAACCCGAATGATGGGATGTACGAATTTTTGTGCCTCCGGCAGTTCCAAACTCTCAATCAATTCTGATAATTTCGAGCGGCGCTCTTGAATAATGCGATCGGCTTCCGCCGGCGTACTTTCAAAAGCATAGTCATCATTTAATTCTATCAAACTCAGAGGATGAACCGCCGCCGACTTTAAATCATCACCACCCATACCAGCAGCCGGCTGCGCCAGCGCTACCGCTAGTCGCAGTAAACCTTTCTGCGTGCTGGGATTGGCAACCGGTACTAAAATTCGATAAGTTGGCAGCAATTTGTTAGCAGTTTCTTCGCTGCTTTCCGCGAATTCTGAACGTTCTAATTCTGAATCCTCAGAGTTAAACTCAGAAATATCTAACCTAATTAACCGTTTTGGATAAGTCCACTCCAACAGTGGTGAAGTCATAAAAGTTGTCACTAAAGCCATGATGACTAACATCGTAAATAGCAGCGGGGAAATGACACCCAAGGAAAGACCGATATTCAGCACAATTAGTTCAGTCAAACCGCGAGTATTCATCAGCCATCCCAAGGCTGAAGCTTCGCGGTTGTTGATGCCACAAACTTTGGCAGCAACGTAAGTGCCGACGTACTTGCCGACAATGGCTACTCCCAAAACTGCGGCGCACAGCAGCCACAATTCGGGACTGTTGAGCAAGCCGATTTGAGTCCGCAAGCCGCTGTAAGCAAAAAATATCGGCAGCAGAAATATTAGTACAAAGTCTTCGGTTTTTTCTGCTAATTCTCTGGTTAATCCCGCATTTTTCGGCATGGCAGCACCTAGCAAAAATGCACCAAAAATTAAATGAATGCCGATTAATTCAGTAATTAAGGCAGAAGCTACAACTCCCATGTAAATGCCGGAAAGAACTAATTGTGTTAATCTGCCAGTGCGGTTGTAGTGCTTGGAAAGCCGCTGCAAGAACCAGCGGACTACAGTCAGCATGAAACCGATGTAAATTAAAGACTCAATAATTGTCGGCAAAGCACCGATCATCGAATTAGTACGAGTAACTGCGATCGCCACTGCTAACAAACACCACGCCGTTACGTCATCTACCGCAGCGCAAGTCAGGGCCAGCGTCCCCAATTTTGTATTCTGCAAGTTGTGTTCTGTAATAATTCTTGCTAGCACCGGAAAGGCAGTAATTGACATTGCAGCGCCCAAAAATAGGGCAAATGCTGTAAACGAAACGCTATTATTTGAAACGATGGGATACAGCAGCAGCGCTAGCAAGCTTCCTAGAGAAAACGGCACTAGAATGCTGACGTGGGAAGTTAAAATCGCTATATCTAAATTGCTTTTGAGATACTTTGGATTCAGTTCCAAACCAATCAAAAACATGAAAAATATTAGCCCCACCTCAGATAACACGTTGAGGAAGGGAACGGCTTCGGCTGGAAAAAGTGCTGTTGCGGTGGCTGGTGCAACTAAGCCAAACAGAGAAGGCCCAAGCATAATTCCTGCTACAATTTCTCCAATGACTTGAGGTTGTTTGATCGCTCGAAATCCTAAACCTACAAGTCTCGAAAGTGCAATGACAATTAGAACTTCAAGCAGAACGAGAATGGGTATGGGCATGGCGTTTTTAGCTTTGGGATTTTTGCGGATAGAGAGGGCAGGCTAATAAAGTTGACTGGATTGCCGAGAAAAAAATGGATGCCGCCAGCTCGATCGAAGGTAGAAGGCACAAGAGGCGCACCAACAACGCCATTCTCTCACAAGCGAACAAAGGCTTTGGCAACCTCCCACCTAGATTTTTCGTTTTTAAGAAGCGCTTGCGAGTAACTCTAACCGCATCGTGCACACCCCACACCCAACCCTCCCATTAAATCTCACATCTGGCTGCCAAGCCAACCCTACGGATATCAGATTGTCAGAAAAAGTAGCGCGCGCTGTGATAAACTAGAAAAGTTGTTTAAATTCGCACATCCGGGTTTTCGGGTGTTTCGAGGGCGCAAACCTTCAGAAATACGACCGGGTGGAGGATTAACCCGAATCAGGAGTTAAAAATACAATGCCAGTAGTCAGTTTGGCTCAAATGTTAGAGTCAGGGGTTCACTTCGGACACCAAACCCGTCGGTGGAACCCTAAAATGTCTCCCTACATTTTTACAGAGCGCAACGGGGTTCACATCATTGACCTCGTGCAAACCGCTCAGCTTATGGAAGACGCCTACGAGTACATGAGAGTTGCCTCAGAAAAAGGCAAAAAGTTTTTGTTCGTGGGTACGAAGCGCCAAGCTGCAGGGATTGTAGCCCAAGAAGCTCAACGCTGCGGTGCTTATTACGTCAACCAGCGCTGGCTGGGGGGAATGCTCACCAACTGGACGACGATTAAGTCCCGCGTGGAGCGGCTCAAGGATTTGGAGCGCCGCGAGGAAATCGGCGCCCTCGATTTATTGCCGAAAAAAGAAGCTTCGGTACTGCGCCGAGAAATGGCAAAACTCCAGAAATATCTGGGCGGGATTAAATCTATGCGGAAGATTCCCGACGGAGTGGTTCTGGTAGACCAACGCCGCGAGTATAATGCGGTGTTGGAATGCCAAAAGTTGGGAATTCCGATCGTCTCTCTGTTGGATACCAACTGCGACCCGGATTTGGTTGACATTGCGATTCCGGCGAATGACGATGCTATTCGATCGATCAAGCTGATAGTCGGCAAGTTGGCTGATGCCATCTACGAAGGTCGTCACGGTCAGCAGGGCGGCGACTCTGAGGAAGACTACGACTACGACGGTGGTTACGAAGGCGCTGAATATGATGTCGAAATCGAAGAATTGGATGACCCCGATTATGTAGATCCCGACGACGCTGCTGAGGCCGAAGGCGAAGAAACCGAGAGCTAGTATTGCCCTCGGAATCTGACATCAGGAAATTAAAAATTAAAGATTGAAAATTAAAAATAATTATTATTTTTAGTTGGATATTTTTAATTTTTAATTGTACATAGCACGAGTCTAAGTCATTAGTAGAACTCTGGCAAAAGCATTCATTGTGTCAGGGTCAGAATTAATTCTGGCGCTACACCTACAAAGTCGATACTAATATCGACTGGGTATTTCTTCACTCTGGTCTAATCATTAACATTAAAATTAGTGACTGATGACTAATGACTGATGACTAATGACTAATAACTAATTTTGATTGGGAACTTAAAGAAGATGGCGGACATATCTGCAAAACTTGTTAAAGAACTGCGCGAAAAAACTGGCGCGGGCATGATGGACTGCAAAAAAGCCCTCGTTGAAAACGAAGGCAATATGGAAACATCCATTGAGTGGCTGCGGAAAAAAGGTCTGGCTTCGGCAGGTAAAAAAGGTGGACGAGTCGCTTCAGAAGGACTTGTAGGCAGCTACATTCACACCGGCGGTCGCGTGGGAGTGCTGGTGGAAGTTAACTGCGAAACAGATTTTGTGGCACGTCGCGAAGAATTCCAAAAGTTGGTGCGGGATATTGCGATGCAAATTGCAGCTTGCCCGAATGTGGAATACGTGAAAGTTGAAGATATCCCCGCCGAAGTTGTCGAAAGAGAAAAGGCAATTGAAATGGGCAAAGATGACTTGGGCAACAAGCCGGAAAACATCAAAGAAAAGATTGTTCAAGGGCGGATTGAGAAGCGCATGAAAGAGTTATCTTTGATGGATCAGCCTTTTATTAAAGATCAGAATATCTCCGTGGAAGAGTTGGTGAAACAAACGATCGCCCAAATTGGAGAAAATGTCCAAGTGCGCCGCTTCGTGCGTTTTGTCTTGGGCGAAGGCATTGAAAAGGTAGAAGCTAACTTTGCCGACGAAGTGGCAGCCCAAATGGGTGTTCAATAATCCCAAATTAAGATTAAAAATTAAAAATTAAAAATGTGAAAAATCAATTTTTTGCATTTTTAATTTTTAATTTTTACAGGACTTATGGACAAACTATATTTGTAGGGCGTGCAGTGGATACCTTACTACAGATAGCGTAAGGATTTAAAACTCGCGTAAGTCCTATTTTAATTTTATACGAGAGATATGGTGCGACCAAGAGAGCGAATAGAGCAAGATTTGGCAGGACTCGAAGAGTCTTTAGCAGCCTTGAAGTTGGAGTTTAGCAGTACCTACGAAGGTTATTTAACTGCGTTGGGACAAGCGGTGCGGCAGCAGTTAATTTTGGCTTGCTATCACCTTTGCACTCAATCAGTACCTGAGTCGTTTCTCAAGTTGTCCTTCGAGGGAAGGCAAAAAATGCAGCAGTCTGTAAGGGCTTTGGCTGCGGCGTCGGAGGAAAAATTGCGATCGCTGGTGACTGAATCAGAAGCAGAGGAAGAGGAAGAGGAAGAGGAAGAGGAAGAGGAAGAGGAAGACGACTTCGACAAAGACGAAGAGGAAGAAGAGGAAGACGAAGCAGGCGACAAGGAAGAAGACCAAAAGGAAAAAAACCAAGTTTCCGCAATTAACTATCTATTTTCATTGGCAAATTATCAATTGCCAAACGCTAATTCCCCTGAAAGTTTGGCACGGTGGCAAAATAGTATTGAAAAGTCGATCGTCCATATACTCAAGCTGCTTTCTCGCGACACCAACCGCTTGCTGCAACAGTCGGGAATCTTGCCGAGTCAATTGCCAGAACCGGTTCTAGAAGCTGCTTCTGGTGCTGAATCCTCCGGCGACAGCGTTGCCGGGCCGCCTAACTTATTAAACTTAATCATTGAAACCGATGCCTCATCAGCATCGCGAAAATTGGCAGAAACCTTTGGTAGTAGGGCGCTGCACATTACAGCGATTAAACTGCGACTATCGGAAATAGAGTTTGGCGATGCGGGAACCTCGGCTTGGCGCCAGCAAATTCGTAACCTGTCTGTAAAGTTGAACTCGCTGGGCCGCGATTACCAGAAAAAGCAGCGGGAACTCGCTGTGGTGGAGGCTGAGTCGGCTTGGCGATCGAGTTGGTTTGAAGATTAGTCAGTTGTCAGGTGTCAGGTGTCAATTGACAAGTGTCAGTTGTCAGGTGTCTGGAATTCTTGAGCTATGATTAATAACTAATGACTAATGACTAATGACTAATGACTAATTATTAATAACTGATGACTAATAAGTAATGACTGATGACTAATAACCAACCCGAATGGCAGCGATTGCAAAAAGCTCTTTCAGTAGAAGCCGATCGCGGATTTAACGACATTCAAGGCAGTCAATACCGCTTCAGCGAGTTTCTGGGCCTGAGTTTGAGACAGTTGGCAGCTTCTGTGGTGGCTTCGGCGCGCGATCGAGCTAGACAACTAGCCGCTGAATTTGACATCTACCCTCAGAAAGATCTCGAACAGCGCCAACATTCGATCGCCATTACGGTCAGTTTTCTGAGGCAATTGGAGCAAGTTTGGGAACAAGAAACTCGCCACCAGCAAGAACAAGTAGCACAAGTCAGACCCGTAAACGCTAACGCTTCTGAACCAACCGCCCCAGCACTTTCCGTTCCCCGAACAGTACCCCTGAGTACAGCACCCCCACCGCCCAGCCTGACTCTCGACCAACAGTTAACCCGCGTCACCGGCATCGGCCCCGCCAACGGCAACCGCTTGGTAAAACTGGGTTTATACACTATATATGACTTGCTTTACTACTATCCCCGCAACCACATCGACTATGCAAAGCAAGTACAAATTCGCGAGCTAGTAGCCGGGGAAACTGTCACTTTAATCGCAGAAGTAAAGCGCTGCAATTGCTTTTCTAGCCCGAAGAATAAGAAGTTAACCATATTAGAAGTAATTTTAAAAGACCGCACCGGAGAAATAAAAATTAGTCGTTTTTTTGCAGGCCCTCGCTACAGCAATCGCGGTTGGCAAGAATTCAAAAAGCGCGAGTATTGTACTGGTGCGGTGCTGGCAGCTTCCGGGTTGGTGAAGCAGGGTAAATATGGAATTACTTTAGAAAATCCTGAGTTAGAAGTATTAGACGACTCCGGCGGTGCGATCGAATCAATGAAAGTCGGCCGCCTGATACCTGTTTATCCGCTCACGGAGGGGGTGGATGCTGGTTCGGTGAGGCGATCGATTTTGGCTGCAATGCCGGCGGCGAAAATGTTGCCAGAATCGTTACCAGAGGATTTGCGCGAGCGTTACGGTTTAATGGGTTTAGCCGATGCCGTGACTAATATTCACTTTCCGCTCGATCGAGATTGTTTGGCCGCCGCCCGCCGCCGCTTAGTCTTTGACGAATTTTTCTACCTGCAATTAGGACTTTTAAAGCGCCGCCAAACCCAAAGAAAAGCTCAAGCTAGTGCAGTAATCATTCCTAGTGGCAAATTGATCGAACATTTTTATGAAATCTTGCCTTTTGCCTTGACTAATGCTCAGGAAAGAGTCATTAATGACATCCTCAACGATTTAGCTTCGTCGCAACCGATGAACAGATTAGTGCAAGGCGATGTCGGCGCTGGCAAAACCGTAGTAGCTGTCGTGGCAATGCTAGCAGCAATTCAATCCGGTTATCAAGCGGCTTTAATGGCACCGACAGAAGTTTTAGCAGAACAGCATTACCGCAAATTGGTAGGTTGGTTTAACTTGATGCACTTGTCTGTTGAACTGTTAACTGGTTCCACAAAAATAGCCAAGCGCCGAGAAATTCACAACCAGTTAGAAACCGGAGAATTGCCTGTTTTAGTGGGAACTCATGCGCTGATTCAAGATACGGTGAATTTCCATAAATTGGGTTTGGCGGTAATTGACGAACAACACAGATTCGGCGTGCAGCAGCGCGCTAAATTGCAGCAAAAAGGCGAAGCTCCCCACGTTTTGACGATGACGGCAACTCCCATTCCCCGGACGCTGGCGCTGACGCTGCATGGGGATTTAGATGTGAGTCAAATTGATGAACTCCCCCCTGGTAGGCAGGCAATTCAAACAACTGTACTGTCTGCCAAAGAACGCATTCAAGCTTACGATTTGATTCGGCGGGAAGTGGCGAGCGGGCGTCAAGTTTATGTGGTGCTGCCGCTGGTGGAGGAGTCGGAAAAGTTGGATGTGCGATCGGCAATTGAGGAACAAGAGAAACTGCAAAAAAGCGTATTCCCTGAGTTTAAGGTTGGTTTGCTGCACGGTAGAATGAGCAGTGCCGACAAAGACGAAGCAATTTCTAAGTTTCGGGACAAACAAACTGATATTTTAGTATCTACTACTGTGGTCGAAGTAGGAGTAGACGTGCCGAATGCCACGGTAATGCTGATTGAAAATTCTGAGCGTTTTGGACTGTCGCAACTGCACCAGTTGCGGGGTAGAGTCGGTCGGGGCAGCAACCGTTCTTATTGTTTGTTAATGCCCGGTTCCAAAACGGCGGAAGCTATGCAGAGAATGAAGGTTTTAGAACAATCTCAAGATGGCTTTTTTATTGCGGAAATGGACATGAGACTGCGCGGGCCTGGTCAGGTTTTGGGAACTCGGCAGTCTGGTTTGCCGGATTTTGCTTTGGCGAGTTTGGTGGAGGATCAGGAGGTTTTGGAGTTGGCGAGGGCGGCGGCTCAAATGGTAATTGAGAATGATGAAAGTTTGAATCAGTGGCCGGTAGTGCGGGATGAGTTGGAACGGAGATATCAGCGGATGATGAGCGGCTCGATTTTGACTTAGATGGTTTTGAACGCAGCAACGGGATTTTTAATAATATTTTGTAGTGGCGGGTTAAGCAAATATATATCAAATCCGCCAGTTTATTGCTGCACTCACCCACCATCCTCCCCATAGGGCGGTTTATTTGCACCTACTTCTTTAATGTCAGTAACGTCAGAAACTGGTTTTCTTCCCATAAACTCACGTAAAATCCTAGGTTTTTTGTCAGGAAACGCGGTTTATACTTTTTTGCTGAGACTGCTGCAAAATATCAGGTTGATCGAAACGTCAAAAACACGAATTTGTTGGAAACGAGTGCCTCAACCCCAACTACTTTAGGAGAGGATTTTGGCCTTAATCTACGCTATTTTGATAAGGAGCCAGGCTTGGGGTACTTATTCGACCAAGAATCCTTCGCAGGAATGACGAAGAAGTGTCAAAATTAAGATAGTTCTGCCAGAAACAGGGGAAAGGAAATCTAGCCTGTACTGGCGCCTAAGGCAACATTGATTCCTCGCTGGTTACGCTTGCAGGTGGTCGCCGACGGTTCGTCGCATTTAATCTCAACAGTAATTATGAAAGATCTCACTCGTTATCGAAATATCGGCATCTTCGCCCACGTAGATGCTGGCAAGACCACCACAACAGAAAGAATCCTGAAACTGACAGGTAAAATCCACAAAATTGGTGAAGTTCACGAAGGCGCGGCGACTACTGACTTCATGGAACAGGAGCAAGAGCGCGGTATTACGATTCAATCCGCTGCTACCACCTGCTTCTGGAACGACCATCAGCTCAACATCATTGATACTCCCGGACACGTCGATTTTACGATCGAAGTTTACCGTTCTTTGAAGGTTCTCGATGGTGGCATCGGTGTGTTCTGCGGTTCGGGTGGAGTTGAACCGCAATCGGAAACCAACTGGCGCTACGCTAACGATTCCAAAGTCGCTCGCGTCATCTACATCAACAAGCTCGATCGCACCGGTGCAGATTTTTACCGCGTTGTCCAGCAAGTCGATAAAATCCTTGGCGCTAAACCGATGGTAATGGTATTGCCCATCGGCATAGAAGAAAAGTTCTGCGGCGTAGTCGATTTGCTGACCCGCAAAGCCTGGATCTGGGATGACTCCGGCGATCCCATGAACTATACAATTAAAGATGTCCCCGCCGATATGGTCGATGATGTCGAAACTTGGCGCGAAAAGTTGATCGAACTGGCCGTCGAGCAAGACGACACTGTGATGGAACAGTATCTCGAAGGCAACGAGCCGAGCCTCGACGACCTCAAGCGCTGCATTCGCAAAGGTACTCGCGATCGGGCATTTTTCCCCACTTACTGCGGCTCATCGTTTAAAAACAAAGGCGTGCAGTTGGTTCTCGATGCCGTAGTTGACTACCTGCCAAACCCGATGGAAGTCACACCGCAGCCAGAAGTCGATCTCGAGGGCGAGGAAACCGGCGAGTTTGCGATAGTCGATCCCAACAGGCCATTGCGGGCACTCGCGTTTAAGATCATGGACGATCGCTACGGTGCTTTAACATTCACGCGCCTGTACTCAGGTAAGTTGTCCAAGGGCGACACCGTACTTAACACCGCCACAGGCAAAACCGAGCGCATCAGCCGTTTGGTGGAAATGCACGCCAACTCTCGCGAAGAAATTGAATCCGCGCAAGCAGGGGACATTGTGGCGATCGTCGGCATGAAAAACGTCCGCACCGGACACACCATCTGCGACCCCAAAAATCCCGCAACCCTAGAGCCGATGGTATTCCCCGATCCCGTTATTTCGATTTCGGTCAAACCGAAACAAAAAGGCGGCGAAGAAAAAATGGGAGCAGCCCTCACCAAGATGGTGCAAGAAGACCCATCCTTCCACATGGTGACGGATCAAGAAAGCGGCGAAACGATTCTCAAGGGGATGGGCGAGTTACACCTCGACATCAAAGTAGACATTCTCAAGCGCACCCACGGGATCGAAGTAGAAGTCGGCGAACCACAGGTAGCCTACCGCGAGTCGATTACCAAGCGCCTCGAAGACGAATACACCCACAAAAAGCAATCAGGTGGTTCCGGTCAATTTGCCAAAATTGGCTATGTGATCGAGCCTGGTGAGGTTGGAAGCGGCTTCCAGTTTGAGTCGAAAGTGACTGGTGGTAGCGTGCCGAGAGAATATTGGCCAGCGGTCGAAAAAGGCTTTGAAAGCTGCATCGACAAAGGCGTCTTGGCCGGATTCCCCTGCTTGGACTTGAAATTCACCCTACTAGACGGCGGTTTCCACCCCGTTGACTCGTCAGCAATGGCTTTTGAAATTGCTGCCAAAGCGGCCTATCGGCAGTCTCTGCCTAAAGCGGCGCCTCAGTTGCTCGAACCGATTATGAATGTCGATGTATTCACTCCAGATGATTACATGGGCGACGTGATCGGCGACCTCAACCGCCGCCGGGGGATGATGAAATCTCAAGAAACAAGCCAGACAGGAGCACGGATCAAGGCAGATGTGCCGTTGAGCGAAATGTTTGGTTACATTAGCGATTTGCGTACTATGACCTCTGGGCGCGGACAGTTTTCAATGTCCTTCTCGCACTATGCTCCTTGTCCGAATAACATCGCTGAAGAAGTGATTAAGGCGGCAAAAGAGCGTCAAGCCGCGAAGTAGTAGTGCTTTTGACTCCCGGTAGGTGCTATCTGGAGTCAAACAGAACAATTAAATCCCCGACAACTTCTACGAAGTCGGGGATTTAATCTAGATAATAAGTACAGTGAGGTTCGACAAAAAAATATGATTGAGTCGATCGCAACACTTTCACTAACAGACTTCCTCGCTCAACCGGATATTGAATCCTCGCCTGCATGGGAATTTATTCTGGGACGAGCAGTTCAAAAAACTATGCCAACCCTTTTTCATTCGCGACTGCAACACAACTTGGTTAACTATATCAACGATCGGACTGATCGATTTGAAGCGATACCAGAGTTGCGTTGCTTGGTACTTCCCTACTCGCCAGTACCAGATATAGCGATTGTAGCAGGCGATCGGCTTACCGATGAAGACGGACCACTTAACGGCGCACCGGATTGGTTAATTGAAATTCTATCGCCGGATCAAAGCACTTTAAAATTGCAGAATAAGATCCTCCACTGCCTCATTAACGGCACGCAATTAGCATGGCTAATCGATCTCTCTCACCAACAAGTTTGGGTATGGCAGGGTGAGGAGCTACCTATAATCTGTTCGGGTGCAGATATTTTACCAGTTTTAGGTATTCTCCCGGAACTTACGGTTGATGCTGTGATGGCTATGATTCGCCGACAGTAGGCATTTTATTAGAAAACTGGGTTTAAAACCCCGTTGATAGTAATTAGGGTTTGCTGAATATAGCGCATATTGCGTGGTCTGGGTTTGCGATCGGCTTATTCAGGAAGCCCCACATATTAGATAGTAGAATCACGAGCAGACTTCAACAACATCTGGATTTCTTCAAGACTAAATGGTGGTGAACGACGATGAATCATAGCGTGACAATTTGGGCAAACAGGACGCAAATCTTTTATAGGGTCAATTTCATACTCTTCTGCAATTTCTGAAAGGGGTTTTAGATGATGAACATGAATGAAACCTTTTCCTGGTTGTCCAAAAGTTTTGCCAAAATCGAAATCACAAATATAGCAACTTGAACCGTAATAATCAATACATTTTTGCCGAGCTTTAGGCTCTCGTTCATAAGCGTTGACTGAAACTTGCCGTACTGCCCCCTCACGAAATGTTTGTACTGCATCTACTTCATCAGGAAAGAATCTAGTAGTAGTTACAGATTCCTGAACCTGAAGCGGATTTTGCCAATCCCACAAACATTTTAGGTAGTCCTCAAAACGGTCTTCCTCACCAAGATACACATTTATTGCAGCACGAAAGATAGCAAAGAGTTCGACAAAGTTATCAATCACTGGCTGAGCTGCATCTAGGTCTTTAATAGGAAGAACTAGGGATGGACTCTGAATATAAGTACCTTTCCCATCTCGTTCAGGAACTAATTGCAGCTTGTTAATGAACTCCTCATACTCTAAATTTTCATCTTCTTTCGGTGCAATAGTTTCAGAGTAAACTTCATATTCACCCTGATCCAAAATCTGAGTAACATCTTTCAAATGCTTCTTCAGGACTTGAACAATCGGATTCCCTTCTAGTCCTCTTAATCCAAAAAAGTTCACAAATAAACTATCAGAAGTACACTCAAATCTCTGTTGGAAATACCAAGTTCCTTTTATAGTCAAGCCAGCGCTTGCTATTTTGAATGGCTTGGTTTTCTTGGCTCCAGAGCGATGAGCTGGTGTAGTCGTTATTCGACAATCTGAGAGTACATCTGTGCCATAAACTTGGTGAATTTGGTCACAAGCTTGTTTAATGATTATTTTAAGCTTAGGAACAAGTAATTCTTTTAGCTTATCAGCACGCTCTCGATTGTCTTCGACTGAGAAGAGATATTGTTCAGCAGACCCTATCAGTGGCAAGTCAACGATTTGTGACAATCCGGTCTCCTCAACTGAATTCATATCTGCTCTCCGACATTACAAGTCCAACGAAAACTAATCGATATTTTAGCTTTTTTTCGACATATCCTGAAATAGGTCATGCTTCCCCGGCTCCTAAAACTTGTGCTGTGGTGAGTTTGAGCCTTGTAGGGTGCGTCAGTTAGAATACTTACTGGACAAGGGAAACGCTTATGGACTGACGCACCCTACTATCGTCTTTTAAATGCCGAACAGCTTATGACTCAAATAAATCCCGATCGCACTGCTGGTACAATTGCGATCGACGTTTGCGCTCAATCAAACGGGCAGTATCTTTGTCAGATTTCGTCATCTCTGAGCGATCGCCCTGATGATACCATGAATTTTTACGGACAAACGAAAGAACACGCGATCGCGATCGCCCTAGAAAATTTAGCATCTCGCTACCGCCAGCAAGCGGAAGACTCTCAAAATATAGATTGGGATGCGGTGGAAATTTCGGATTCGGGAGTGCCGATTGAAAAGCGTTATCACGTAATTTTGCACTACGAACGAATTGCTAAAGATGAATCTAAGTTTGAGGCAATTCACAATACAATGATGGGAAATACAGTAGTTGAAAATGCCAAAATTTCAATAATTGAGATAGATCCCGATATCGAAATCGAGGCCAGAGGGCTATCAAAATATTGAGCCCTCGGCACTTAGGTGCAGATGGGCATCTTACCCTACGCATCAACGCTCGAAACGTGAGTTTGAGGGGGCGATCGACTAGAAGCGATCGCATAATTTCAAATCCCCAAAATTTATTTTCTATTACTCCCCCGCAAAATCTGCCCTAAACTTCTCCACAACTCGATTCAACTCAACTGAATGAGAAGCTTTAAATAAAATGCGATCGCCCTTTTCGACAAATCCCAACAACCGCTTTGCTAAATCTTCCCGCCCATCCTTGGCTGTAATATCTCCTATCTCCACAAAAAGCAAACCCGCCGCACCCGCAGCCATCGCCGCCGCTTCCTCAAAATCAGCAAAAACAAACAAAGCATCGAGATTCAACTCTCGCGCCGCCCTTCCCACTTGTCGGTGAAATTCGATCGCCCTATCGCCCAATTCCTTCATCGTTCCCAACACCGCAATCCGGCGCTTTCCTGGAGTATCTGCTAACAGTCTCAGGGCCGCCAACATCGACTCCAAACCAGCATTGTAAGTCTCATCCAGAATCACAATATCCTGCGGCAAATCGTAGCGGCGCGCCCTTCCATCCGGTAACTGCACAGACAAACCTTGCTTTAAAACTTCCCAATCAATACCTAAAACTTTTCCTACCGCCAAAGCCGCCAAATAATTTAGAGCATTGTGCCGTCCCGGCAGCGGCAGCGACAATTCTACACCTTCTACTAACATTGTATCATTATTGAGCAATTCTCCGCACAAATCCCCGCCTTCTAAACCATAGGTTAAAGTTTTTCCCTGCCAAACTTTTGCCGCAGTTGCGATTAATCTGTCACCATCGTGATTGAGAATAGCCATGCTATCAGCAGGCATTTCGGCTAACAGTTCGCACTTAGCTTGAGCGATCGCCTCTTCCGAACCCAATCGCCCAATATGCGCCGTTCCTACATTAGTAATTACCGCCACAGTAGGACGCGCCATTTGCGACAGCAGCGCTATTTCGCCACTTCCGCGCATT
This sequence comes from Microcoleus sp. Pol12A5, assembly GCF_036701435.1. Lineage (NCBI taxonomy): Bacteria > Bacillati > Cyanobacteriota > Cyanophyceae > Oscillatoriales > Microcoleaceae > Microcoleus > Microcoleus sp. Pol12A5. The sequence continues at coordinate 6,486 of NZ_JAUBQU010000073.1, read as the reverse complement.
CCCATTTCAATTACAGCATAATTGTGGGAAGGTGAAAGCTCCAACAAAGTTTTTGGTACGCCAATGTCATTGTTGTAGTTATATTGAGTTTTAAGAACATTTCCCTTCGTTAACAAAACCGCCGCAATTAACTCTTTAACAGTAGTTTTACCTACAGAACCAGTAACAGCAACTATAGGTATACTGAATTGGTCGCGCCACCAACGGGCGATCGATTGGTAAGCTTTTAAAGTATCGTCCACGCGCAATAGCGGAAAATTAGGCAATTCCTCTTCCCAATCTCGATCGACAATTGCTGCTATCGCCCCCAAATCGTGAGCTTTTGCCACAAATTGATGGCCATCAAAAGTGTCTCCCCGCAGTGCCAAAAATACTTCACCCCCCTCAAGAGTGCGCGTATCTGTGGCAATACCTGTCCCCAAAATTGTCGAAACGCCCTCAGACACAGCAGGCAAAGGTACAGATAAAATTTCAGCAAGTTGGGCGATACTTACGCGACAAACCATAACCAGCACTCACATTTCAAATAATTATTTTCACAGCTAATTCTACCTCGCCCAACCTCAAATTTAACTAATAACGGGCTGCGGATCGGGATTGACCTTGAACATCCTAATACGAAATCGTCCGCCCACCAAGAAATTATCCCGTACCTACCCACAATCTTTACCAATACTTTACAAAGTAGATGGTGATTTAAGGCCTTGCTAATTACAAACAATTCATGTCATGCTGGTGTTGATAAATAGTTTAACTAAGCAAAAAATATCGATCGGCTTAAGCTGCTGACAGCTTCTACCCATAAGCCTCATCCGGCGAGAAGCTCGGTTGACTCAATTGTTGCGATTGATTGGCCAATTCATCAAGATAATAGGGCTGAAAGCTCCTACCTCAGCCTCGGAGGGTTAATCCACAGTGAACGACTACAACAGACAAAGCCACGAAGAAGAACAGCTACTTTACAAGCACTGGCTGGAGTTGGTACAACGAGAGCAGCCGGCTGAACTGATCGGCCGCTTTCGCACTTTGTTTATCCAAGGTACCGGATATCCCGATCGCTCGATCGCCGACGCACTTGAAAAAATAGCAGCCTCAAAACACGCCGAACAAGAATTCAAATACATCCTCAACCGCTGCTGCCACATCCTGATCAACCGTTGGCAAACATACCCCAGCAAGCAAGCAGCCATCCCTGAATTGATCGCTGTGTTTGAAGAAGCGCCCAAAATATTATTTGGATACAATCGATCGCGGGGGCGAGGCTCTATCCCCCAATTAGTAAATCAATTTACCGAAAGCGAACAGTACCTCACCCTCCAACGCTTAGCCAAAGTCATAACTCACAGCAATGAAGATAGCAGCAACAGCAAAACCCCTGCTACCCTTGCCCTCGGAACCTTAATTCCCCGTTACCCCTACCTCTACAAACACTGCCTCCTCAGCGACGACAGCACCTACGAACAGCAAAAAATCATTAAAAAAATCCAAGCTCAAAAGCAGCAGCAATTTGAGATCAATCTCTCACAATACGTCGCTCACCAAGTGAGAAAAACCCAAATAGCTCGTCGGGAAACCTCCCTTTCCTTCGGTAGAAATATACAAGTTATAAAAAATCCCACACTTTTGACCGACTCGGAACTATTCTTTGCCCTCAAGCAATTTGTCGGAAAAGTAGAAGGAGCCGATACCTACAGACAGCTAGCGGGCCGTTTCACGGCGAACGCCAGCACACATCAGTCCTACCGCTCCTTTAAAGACGACTTGTACGAATACCTGATTTCTTCTGTCACCGATGAGCGCTACGGCAAACGTCTCTTTAACGAAAAATTGTATAAGCAACTACAAAACACCCTGCCCCACAGCGACGATCAGAAGTTTAACGAATTTTTAATGATCAGAACTTGCAGCCAGTTATTGAACTTTTTAGTAGTGGAGAGTACTGTGCGGCCCAACCACTTTGTCTTCATCGACCTAATCTCAAACCTCGGACCCACCCAAACCACAGGTTTACTGCTGAAAATCGTACTAATTTGTGGCAAAGTCAAGCCCTACCTAGAGAAGCGACTGGCAATTTTGTTCGGTCACTACGAATGCAGTACCCGAGAAGGCGTGGTGTGGTTAGTCAAAGCCCTGGAAAACGTAAACCTAGCTTTGACTACCAACTTTGGCAAGGTGGATGTATCTTTCCTGCGGTGAGAGGGCGCGACATAACTTCTCTGCTTCCACAGCAGGCAAAACATCACACCGATCGAGCAGGTTTCTGAATACCCTAAAAGTTTTACATTATAATCAGAACGACTTAATTAACTCCTGAAAACTACTCAAAAGACGTTATTCTATGTTAAAGTACCTAGTGTGAATCAGATTCAGTTGCAGGCTTTGTTCATTGCTACAGAATTGTCTAAAAACTTGCCCTTCTGTATCGGCAGGGGACTCTCCGAAACTGAAATCTTCGCACTGTCTAAATTTTGGAGTTATTCCTCATGTCGATATACGTCGGTAACTTATCCTACCAAGTTACCCAAGAAGACATCACCACCGTCTTCGCCGAATACGGAACCGTTAAGCGAGTACATCTACCTACCGACAGAGAAACCAGTCGCCCCCGCGGCTTTGGTTTTGTAGAAATGTCCACAGATGCAGAAGAAGATGCAGCCATTAGTGCTCTCGACGGAGCAGAGTGGATGGGTCGCGATCTCAAAGTTAACAAAGCTAAGCCCCGCGAAGATGAAGGTGGCCGGGGCGGCGGCAACCGGGGCGGCGGCCCTGGCAAATTTGGTCGCGCAGGAGGCGGAGGAGGACGTTATTAATTTCCTCGGATAAAGATTTGAGATTGGAGAGTTGAAATTGGTGCGAGAGCTCACCTAGCTCCGAACCACTTCCGGCCGTTCCGAAAAACCTATGCTCTTCAAGTTTCCATATCTACCGCATTAAATATACCAAAAAGCCAAGGGCCTAACCCTTGGCTTTTTGGTATGAGAGTTTACGGTATGATACTGAAATCGGCTGGGCGAATTCGTTGCAGTACCGTCAGGTTTTAATCGTCAGGTTCGATGCTGCTGCTCAATCCGTGATTGTTGAGGGTTTCAGCGTAAAACTCAGCGTGTTCGAGAGCGCAAACAATCACCAATCCCATCCCGTTAGTATGGGCTTCCATCATCACATTTACCGCCTGTGGCTGAGTCAGACTCGGTACCGTCGCCATCAAAGTCTGCACCACGTACTCCATAGGATTGAAATCATCATTGTGCAGCAGAACGCGGTAGCGCGGTGCAAGCTTGCGGACTGTGGAAGGCTTTTGAATAATTTCGACAGACACTAATCTATACCTCCTGACTTGTAAAATGTTAAAATTTGTCAACAATCTTGAGCCGGATTCCTCCGCTGTGCAAGACTATCTCACTTTCAGCTATTTTATTGAAATCTGAAAAATCAGACAAGGCAGCCCCTTGGTCGATCGCGAGCTGTGAACCCAACACCAAACCCACAGGAGGTGTCCTGGGCCCTCCGCAACCACCTTCCTAGCGCCATAATATTAGAAAGGCGAGATCGGTTAAAAATAACAAACTACTACCTGTTGAGTCTCCAGAACTGAGGGAACCTTATATGAAACGCAAACCTAAATCCTACAACGACAGATTCAGCGGCGACCCATCCCGAGGAGATGAAGACTCCGACTACCCCGGCTCCATGGGCGGACAGTCGCGGCGTCAACCTCAGTCCGGCAAACCCTCTTTCCTCAATTCCGCCACCCTAGGAATCTTAACAGCCGTCTTTATTCTGGGAATTGGGATTGGCATTGCCTTTAGCTCCACAGCTACAATTAGCCCAGAGAACGTAGCCTCCCGTGAATTTATCGATCGCAGTGCCCCGAACCCAGAACTTTGCGTGCAGTTTGGAGCAAGCGCGATGGTGACAGATATGCGCCTCTACGTCACCCTCAACCCTTTCAACGTCTACATCTCGCAGCCGAGTATGCGCCCCGGATGCGTCCTGCGAACCAATAACTGGGCAATTCTGGAACAAAGAAAACTCATCAGCCAAGACCAAGTGCGCGATTGTAAAAATCGCATGAACACCTTTGGCTTCACCGGCCCCCTAGAAGCTCAACCCGAAATTAACTGTATCTACCAAAACGACGGCGCTAAAAACCTGTTCCTCAACCAACCGGGTTCGATAGCTCCAACCACTGAAGGTCAAAATTTCTAAATCCCGATATAGCGGTTTTGATTTGAGTGAACTACAGAAATAAAGTAGGGACTTAGGCTAAGCCTAAGTCCCTACTTTATTTCAGAGAATGGAAAACTGCTCTAAGTAAATTTTGAACGAAGAGGTTCGAGAGAAGAAGAAAGTCTTCCTTCTTCCTTCTTCCTTCTTCCTTCTTCCTTCTTCCTTCAAAAACCGAACTGGGGGAAATCTTCGGTTAACTGAACGTGCAAAATTTGGCCGGGTTGAATCGTAGCAGGTTGAGGAGCCGCGACGTAAGTCGTAGCAACACCACCGGCTGCTCCCGCCAACAAACCGATACCGGAAAAGCCGCTCAGCAAGAACAAAGCTAAGCCACCAATACCAGTATTTCGCAACAAACTGCGATCGGAAGGCTGAGCCCGCCGACCTTCCACGGGTTCCGAGCGAGCCACCAGAGGGATATTGCGGCCGTTGAGACTAATAGCTTCCACTACAAATCGACTGCCGAGGTTAGTCGTTTCAAATCGACCGATGACCGGTGTATTAGCAGGTACGATCGTATTGCCAAGACTGTCGAGAATTCCCCCTTGCAGCAGCAGCACTTCCTCTCGGCTGGGCTTCGCACGGGCAAGGCGCAAAGCCCGATCGCCGGGGTAGAGCAAACTGAGTTCCGTTCCCGCCGGCAACAAAACATTCGCCCCAGTCGCAGCCTGCAAAGGAGCATTTGATCGGTCGCGAGGAAGTGGTTCACCAAAAGTAAGCGTGCGCTGTTGGGGTGCAGCAACAGCCGTTATTTGAGGGGCTAGGCGGGGTACAGCAGAAGCTTGTACCCCACGGCGTTCGTCAAGGCGAACATTAACTAAAGGCACTGTTATCGGCCGGATTTGGTCATTTGAACTAGACCGCTGCGAAAAATTTGAACCGGGATTTGGGGAAGTAGGAGGCTCAGGTCGATCGAGCTCTGTGGCAGCAGTTGAGTTGGAATCTGTCGGTGGCTGGTTTTGCGGTACTTGCATTGCAGGCTGGGGTTGAGTTTCGGAAGTTTCCATAATTGGAGTCGGTTCGATCGAAGGACGCAACACCCAGTGATTTTCTACCCCTATTCTTTGGAACTGAACTTTCCCTGCGCTGAAACCGACTCCAGGAGCCAAATTGACCAGAATTCTCGCCGTTCCCGGTTGAAGTTGACTTACCCCCACAGAACGCACTCTGCCTTGTGGGTATAGCTGAGTTGCATCTACTCCGAGCTCAGTATTGGGTAAATCCACAGCAATCTGAGACGGGTTGAGTAGAGAATATGTAGGGGTTGTTCCCTCTGGAAGAGTAATTTCTAACTGATTCGTCGCCGGATCGAATTTCCAACTTGTGACTGTAGAAGCATTTGCTGGTTCTAGTGTTACCGGCACTGTCGCAACTGCGGCAACGACTGCTAGACTCAGACTCAGTGACTCGATCGCCAACAATCCGGGTGCTAGAGAATTAACAGTCAATTTTTGTAAGTATTCCCCAAATCGGGGGAGTAATTTTTTGTATGGCATGGCGGCTAAGTGAAATTTTTGATCTGAAATAGATTATGGATGGGAAAATTGTGCCTTCGGATGACGCTGAAAGTTTAGCATTATGGCGATATGAAAAAATTAACTAAATGGAAATTATTGCGATCGCACTTCGTTCTTAAAAACAAGTGGTGTCAGGTTAGACAAGATGAAATAGAATTGCCAAACGGACAAATTATAGACGACTTTTTTGTTAATGTCCGACCCAATATCGCCCTAATATTTGCCACGACAGAGCAGCAAGAACTTGTATTAGTGCGCCAATACAGGCACGGAGCAGGCGAAATTTTGCTGGAACTGCCTGCTGGATCTTTCAACCCTGCTGAAGAGAGCGGTAAATCGGCAGCCGCCAGAGAACTTGCCGAAGAAACGGGATATGTTGCTGAAGAAATTTTGGAACTAGCAACCTTATATGATAACCCTCTAAAAGACACCAATTCTATCTACCTATACTTTGCTAAAAATGTCAAGCTTGCCAGCAAAATTCAATTAGATATTACCGAAGATATTGAAGTAGTTTTAGTCCCAATTACCGAAGTTTTGGTAAAAATAAAAAACAGAGAAATTTGTGTATCAGGAAGCATCGCAGCTATTTTTTTAGGATTAGAATTTTTGAATAAACAGCGCTAAGGTGCTGTGTGAATAGAACCTTACACGCTGTTTATTGCGCTTTGATCTTAACTCGAAAGAGTGAGAAAATCGAGAGAAGTAATAGTATTATCAGCGCCAAAAACCTGAGCCA